>NZ_JANQDB010000001.1:0-184926 GCF_024723675.1 Campylobacter sp. 1569 | reverse complement strand
GTTTCCTTTGATGATGAAATTTGAACTTGAACCAACAAATCCAGCTACAAAATCATCTCCATTATTCATTACATATTGTTCTATTTTTGGAGTGACAAATAAATATGATGTTTCACTCATATATTTTCTAAATTCAGCACCTAATTCTAAAGATATAGAATTATTTGTCATGCTTTGAACTTCTTTTGCAAACATACCACTTTCTTTATAACTTGGAGTGTGTGCGTAGTAGTAATTTATACCAGCAAAAGGCTTGATAAATAATGATGATGAATTTGGATTAAAAATTCTACCAGCATTAGCGCTTAAGCCAAAGAATTTACTATCAAAATCAGCATTACTAGAATCACTTAGCATTGCTACACTTTGATCTGTTGGAGAAATTTGTCCATAAGCTCTTAAATTAATTTCCCATTGATCATTTGGATTAATCAAAGAATAAATACCAAATTGATAGTTATCTGATTTTTGCTCCATAACACCATCTTTGATAGTTGAATCAGCATAGGTAAAGTAAAAACCAAGTAAAGCATTATCATTGATTTTTCTATCAGCACCTAGTGTAAATCCATATAAAGCACCACTATCTCCATCTATGATATTTGCACCACCAAAAACATTACCCCAAAAGCTATTGTTAAACGAAGAATTTCCATAATAATTATAAACATCACTTGCTAGTGCTGCTATATGGGTTGTAGCAAATTTTTCTACTAAAGCTTTATCTTGATAAGGATTTGAAAGTTTTGCTACTCTTGTTCCAATGGCTAGATCATTTGCTACACCTATAGATGAATTAACAGAAGAATTTTGAGCATTATTTACTATAGCTTTTGCACTTGCTTTTGTATTTGTAGTAAGTGTGTTTAGATTTTTTCCTGTGGTATCTAGAGTGAGTGCTGCAACAGCATCATTGCTAAGTTTAGAATCTAAAATACTATTTAGCATATTTACAGCTAAATTTTTATTTTCTAAACTAACATCTTTCATATTTTCAACTAAATCACCACCATCAAATTTTCCACCATTATCTTGTATATCTTGGATTTGTTGTTCTAATTTTTTAATTTGTTCTTGCAGTTCTTTTTCTGCTTGCGCTATGGCTTCAAGCATAGCATCATCGCCAATATATCCTGGTTTTTGGTAGGAATTTTTGTTATATTCTTCATCATATTCTATATTCTTTTTTATATTCTCAAAAGTATCTAAGGCTTCTTTTCTAATATCAATTTCAGATTTTAATATTTTTGATAAATCTCTTACATTTTCATTAGCACCACCGCTAATTAAAAGACTTTTGCCATCATTAGAAACACTAAGTTTATAATCTGTAAATTGAGCCAAATCAGTATCTTCAAAAAATACATTTTTTGGTAGTAAATTGCTTGTTTCAAGCATGCTCGTTATATCTTTAGTATATAGTGCTGTTACTATGTTTTTATCTATATCTTGGTTAAAACTACCTGTTGTTTTTATAGCTACATAGTTGTTTATACCTAAATTTGAAACACTATTTGTACTTATACCTATAGCCGAACCTTTTATATTTACATCTCCATCTACAGAGATTAAGCCACCTTTTTTATTTGCATCATATATACCAATAAAAGAATTATTTACATTTAAATTTCCTTGTATGCTCATATAGCCATCTTTTTCGCCATATCCATTCCATACAAATAAACCAGGTCTATCAAGTTCTTCGTTGTATATATTGTCAATTGTTATAGGTGAGCTACCATTGAATGTAACATTTCCCTTTATATTAAAGGCTTTATTTGCTTCTAAAGTAGCTCTATCAGAATTTAAAATGATTTCTTTTGCTTCTAAATTAACGCTATATAAATCATATTTTGCTTCATTAGTCGAAGTGCTACCTACATCTATCCAATTATCTCCATCTCCAATAGTTAAAATACCACTTGTTTTGATATTAAATTCTTTTATAGGTTTATCATGATTTTCTCCACCATAGTATGATTGAATATCTGAAGGGCTTATTTTTAATTCTATATTTTCTTTAGAATCTAAACTCCAAATTCCATCTTTATAGTTAAAAAAATCAGATAAATTTATATAATTTATCTCTTGTGCTAAAGCAGTGCTGCTTAATAAAGCACTAATGCTAACTCCCATTAAAACTTTACTTGTATGATAAGAAAGTTTCATTTGATTGCTCCTTTAATTTTAAATTAAAAAAAAGCAATTATACCCCCCCCCATAAATTTCAGTTTAAAGTAAATGAAAATCTGTAAAAAACAAATAACAACTAGTAAGAATTTTTACTTTAGCTTGTTAAAATAAGCAATAATTTTTAAAACAAAGGTAAATTATGAAAATTTCTGTGCTTATTTTGGCTGCTGGACTTGGCACGCGTATGAAATCACAAAATCCAAAAGTACTTCAAAAAATTTGCTCAAAAGCAATGATTTTACATATTTTAAAACAAGCATATAAGATTAGTGATGATGTATGTGTAGTGCTTTCTCATCAAAAAGAAAAGGTTGAACAAGTTGTTTTAGAGCATTTTCCAAATACACGTTTTTTAGAACAAGACTTGCAAAATTTTCCAGGTACTGCAGGGGCTTTAAGGGGCTATGAGAGTAAGCATGAAAAAGTATTGATTTTATGTGGTGATATGCCTTTAGTTAAAGCAGATGATTTAGAAAAAATAGCTTTAAATGAGAGTGATTTTAATGTGGCTGTTTTTGAGGCAAAAGATCCAAAAAGTTATGGAAGAATAGTATTAAAAGAAAATAAAATTCAAAAAATAGTAGAAACAAAAGATGCAAGCAAAGAAGAACTTGCTATAAACATTTGCAATAGTGGTGTTTATGCTATAAAAGCACAAATTTTAAAAGAAGTATTGCCTTTGATAAAAAATGATAATAAAGCTAAAGAGTATTATTTAACCGATGCAGTTTATTTAGCAAAAGAAAAGGGCTATGAAATCGATGCGGTGTTTGTAAATGAGCAAGATTTTATGGGGGTAAATGATAAAGTAGAGCTTTGCCTAGCTCAAGATCTTATGCAAGAAGCGATTAAAAAAGAATGGATGAAGCAAGGAGTGATTTTTCACATGCCTGCGACGACTTTTATTTCAGATGAAGTTGAGTTTGTAGGCGAGTGTGAAGTGTATGAAAATGTGCGTATAGAAGGAAGATCAAAAATCATTAATTCTATCATTAAAAGTTCAAGTGTGATTGAAGATAGTATAGTAGAAAATAGCGATGTAGGGCCTTTAGCGCATTTGCGTCCAAAATGTCAGCTTAAAAATACCCATATAGGAAATTTCGTAGAATGTAAAAATGCTTTATTAAATGGAGTTAAAGCAGGACATTTGAGTTATTTAGGAGATTGTGAGATAGATGAGGGAACTAATATAGGTTGTGGTACTATCACTTGTAATTATGATGGGGTTAAAAAATATAAAACCAAAATAGGTAAAAATGTTTTTGTGGGTTCAGATACGCAATTTATTGCTCCGGTTGAGATAAAAGATGAGGTAATCATCGCAGCAGGAAGCACAGTGCATAAAAATGTAGAAAAAGGTTCTATGTATATTAGTAGAGCTAATGCTCAGATTGTAGAAAATTACTATTATGAAAAACTAGGTAAAAAATGAAAACTATCTTACTAGCAGTAAGTGGAAGCATAGCTTTTTATAAAGCTTATGAGCTGATTTCTTTATTAAAAAAAGAAGGTTTTAGGGTTAAAGTTTTGCTAAGTCAGGGAGTTTTGAAATTTGGTACTAGGCTTAGTTTTGAAGCTTTAGCAGATGAAATTTTATGTGAAGATAACGAAAGTTGGCAAAATACTAATAATCATATAGCCTTTAGTAAGACTTGTGATTGTGTGCTTTTTGCACCTGCTAGTATAAATTCTATTAATAAACTAAACTATGGTATAGCGGATAATTTATTTATTCAAACTTTAATAGCAGTAGATAAAAATAAACCATTTTTAATTGCACCTGCTGCAAATACAAACATGTATTTACACTTTAGTACTCAAAAATCTTTAAAAAATTTAAAAGAGCAAGGCTATATTATCATTGATCCTATAGTTAAAACTCTAGCTTGTAAAGACGAGGGCTTAGGAGCTTTGGCTGAGCTTGATAGCATTATAAATGCTTTAAAAAGAAGCTTAATGCAAGAAGATTTTTTTAAAGATAAAAGTTTTGTTATAAGCGGTGGCGGTACTAAAGAAAAGATCGATGATGTAAGATGTATTAGTAATTTTTCAAGTGGAAAAATGGCAAAGGCTATTGCTGATGCCTTGTATTTTTTAGGTGCTAAAGTAGTATTAGTTAGCTCAGTGGAGTTTAAAGCACCTTATAAATTAGAAAAATTTGAATCTTCTTTAGAATTAAAAGAAAAATTGCAAAAATACAAAGAATTTGATGCTTTAATTATGGCTGCTGCTGTGAGTGATTTTACTCTTGAGGCTTACAAGGGTAAGATTAAGAAAAATGAGCATTTAAACGGACTTGATTTAAAATTAAAGCTGAATGAAGACATCTTAAAAAATTTAGATTTTAAAGGTAAAAAAATAGGCTTTAAAATGGAATTTGATGCGCAAAATGCTTTAGAAAATGCTAAAAAATCTTTAGTTAGTAAAAATTTAGATATGGTGTGTTTAAATGTCTTAAATGAGCAAATGAACTTTGGAAGTGATGAAAATAGCATTTGTTTTATCACTAAAGATAGTACCTCTCAAAGTTCTAAACAAAGCAAAGAAAAACTTGGCTTTATTTTAGCGCAAGAATTAAGGAAACTTTGGTGAATATCATCAACTCAACCTTACCTGTAAGAATGCAAATTTTAGAAAAACGCGCATTTAATCGCTATGTATTGCTTTTAAACACTAAAAAGCTTGAAACAAAAAGTATGATAGAACTTGAAGTAGGGGAGGAGTATTTAGCTGAAGTTTATGAAGACAAAGGTGTAATTTCTTTTAAAAATCTGTTGAAAAAGCCTAAAATTAGACTTTTTGAAGAGGGAGCTGAACTCATAGAAAAACTTTTGCAAGAAGGTGATGAAAAAGCTTGGTATAAAAAATTCATCATTCAAAGACTTATGGAAAGTAAAAGCGCATATGAGTTTGAAATTTATAAAGAAATGTTTTTTGCATTTTTTGAAGGAATTTATCATATACCTTTTGTTTATGAGGGAAATAGGGCTTTGTTTGAAGCTAAGAAAAATGGAAATATTTTAGAAGTGTATTTGTATTTTGAAATTTTTGGTGCCTTAAAAATTATAATTGATAATGGTAAAATCACACGCATACAAACACCTTTTGCTAAAGTAGCGCATTTTTTAAACGAGTATTTTAAATTTGAAGTAGTTAATACGCTTAACCCTATGTTTGTTTTTAAAAGATTGATGGATATAAAGGGATAGAATGAATGAATTAAAACATCTTGCTGTGGTAATGGATGGCAATAGAAGATGGGCTAGAAAAAATGGACTTTTAGAAAAAATTGGCTATAGTCAAGGTGCTAAAGTTGTTGAAAAAATCATAGAAGTATGTATAGATGAAAAAATTCAAAATCTAACCCTTTATGCTTTTAGTACAGAAAATTGGCAAAGACCAAAAGAAGAAGTAGAGTTTCTTTTTAAGCTATTAAATAAATATCTTGATGAATCTTTAAATAAATTTATAGCGAATGAAGTGCGTTTTAAAGCTATAGGAAATTTAAGTCTTTTAGACGAATTAACCTTAAAAAAAATACAAAATTTTCAAGAACAAACTAAAAATTACACAAGATTATGCGTAAATTTAGCTATTTCTTACGGAGGCAAGGATGAGATAGTTAGAGCGGTTAAAAAGGTGATTGAAAAAAATCTTGAAATTAATGAAGCAAATATACAAGCAAATCTTGACTTAAGCGAGGATGTAGATTTGTTTTTAAGGGTAGGGAGTGCTAAAAGAATTTCAAATTTTTTATTATGGCAGTCAAGTTATGCAGAAATTTATTTTAGTCAAACCTTATTTCCTGCACTTACTAAAAAAGAAATCGCAAATATCATTACTGAGTTTAAAAAACGCAAAAGAACCTTTGGTAAATGATATTTTTCTTTTTATTATTGGGACTTTGCGTGGGTTCTTTTGTCAATGTTTTGATTTTAAGAACGATTAATAAAGAAAGCACAATAAGTCCAAGATCAAAATGTCCTAAGTGTTTCAAAACTTTGAAATTTTATCATCTTTTTCCTTTGTTGTCTTTTGTATTTTTAAAAGGCAAATGTGCTTTTTGTAAAGAAAGAATTTCTTTGATTTATCCTTTTAATGAATTTCTTTGCGCGTGTTTGTTTGTCTTTGCTTTTTATTTAATCGAAGATGTTTTTCAAATTTTAATTTTTGCTTGTATGCTAGCTATATTTTTAGCGCTTTCTTGGATGGATTATTATCTAAAAGCAGTGAGTGAGCTTTGGCTTTGGATTTTATTTATTTTAGCTTTTTGTTTTGATTTTTTGCAAAATGGCTTAAATTTAGAGGATTTTCAAGATAGCTTTTTATTTCGAGTGTGTTTTGGGGCGGGGTTAATTTTCATACTAAAAAGTGTGATTAATTTTATTAAAAATTTTAAAAAAAGAGATGAAATTTTAGAAAGTTTAGGGGAAGGTGATGTTATAATAATAGCTTTGATTTTTGGAATTTTTGGCTACGAAAAAGGCTTTTTGATTTTATTTATTGCAAGTTTTTTAAGTCTTTTGATGTTTATAAAAATAGCCAAGAAAGATTATCAAATGCCTATGATTCCTTTTTTATTTTGCGGAATTTTGATTAATCTAAGTGTAGAAAGTATATTATGAAACTAGTTTATAAGTATTTGCTTAATCAGTTTTTAAGCACAATGTTGTCTTTATTTTTTACTTTATTTATTATTGTTTCGATTATATTTTTTATACAACTTGCTAAAATTACTGCTTATATTGAAATTACTTTTTTTGAATTAATCAAATTATATATTTTTCTTTTACCAAAGATATTGATTTTTACTTTACCCATATCTTTTTTTATTGCTTTGACTTTGGCATTTTATAGACTTTCTAGGGAAAATGAAAGCACGGTGTTGTTTGCTTTGAGTATAGCTCCAAGTATGATAGCAAGTTTTTTTGCAAAAATTGCAGCTTTAGTAAGTGCTTTTATGCTTGTGGTGGTTTTGGTTTTTATACCTATATCTTTTGAACTTTTTGATAATTTTGTAGATTATAAAAAAATTAGTGCTAAAGTAAGTATAAAAACAGGGGAATTTGGACAAAGATATGGAGAATGGCTTGTTTTTATCGATGCTAAAAATTCTGATGAAACTTATAAAAATATTATAATGTATCATCCAAAGAAAAACCCACAAGATAAAGAACAAGTGATTTTAGCTAAAGAAGGAAAGTTAGAAACAAATGATGGGGTTATTACTTTTAAACTAGATGAAGGAAAGGCTTATGAAATTAAAGAAGAAGATTGGCATATTTCTAGTTTTAAAAATTTATTAATTAAAAGTAAACTTTCTTCTAAAGAATTAAATACTCAAAGTTTTTATGGGTATTGGTCTGATGTAACAAGCAATAAAGAAAAAGCAAAAGAATTTGTTATTTATATTCTTATAGCTTTATTTCCTTTAGCTAGCGTGCTTTTTGCACTCTCTTTTGGTATAGTAACTTATCGTTATGAAAAAGGTTTTGCTTATTTTGGAATTTTTGTGATTATTTTTGCTTATTTTACGCTTTTGATTAGTTTTTATAATCCACCTTTTGTAGCTATTGCTGTGATTTTTTCAAGTTTTTTAATTACTTCTTTGTTTTATTTTAAAGCAAAAATTGCAAGTAAGTATTAATGCTTTTAAAATTAACTTTTTCTTATGATGGTTCTAAATTTCAAGGTTCAGCTACCCAGCCACACAAGCTTAGTGTCCAAGATACCTTAGCGCAGGCCTTGTCGCATTTGGGTATTTATGAAAAGCCTTTATTTGCTTCAAGAACTGATAAAGGTGTGCATGCATTTAATGCAGTTGCTTGTGTCAAAGCAGGAGAACATTTTAAAGATTTTGTATATTTAAAAAATAAAATCAATCATTTTGCACACCCATTTATACATATAAAACATATTCAAAGAATGCAAGAAAATTTCCAAGTGCGTTTTGATGTGCAAAAAAGAGCATATCGCTATATTATAAGTCATGAAAAATATAATCCTTTTTTAGCCTCTTATGTGTATTTTTATCCAAAAATAAATATTAAATTAGCCAAGGAAATTGCTTTTTTATTTGAAGGAGAGCATGATTTTAAACTCTTTCAAAAAGAAGGCTCTGATAATAAAACAAGCATAAGAAAAATGTATAAAACTAGAGTTTATACTTATAAAAATCATACTGTGTTTTATTTTGAAGCAAATGGCTTTTTAAGATCACAAATTAGAATGATGATGACAAGTATTTTAAAAGTATTAGAAGGAAAAATGAGCCAAAATGAGCTTTTAGAGCAAATCAATGCTAAAAAAGCTCATTGTAGATTTTTAGCTCCTGCTAGTGGTTTGTATTTGAGTAAGATTTCTTATTATAATAATGCATGATTTTTTTATGTATAAAAAATGAAAAAAGAATGATCAAAGTACCTATGCAAAAAGGTAGTAGCTCTACATCTACTCCAAAAATACTCATATTGATAAAAATACTTATAGGTATAATGGCATTATTCATCAAGGCTAAAACCCCGCTATCTACTTCAGTGGAGCCTTTATTCCATAAAAAATATCCAAATCCTGAAGCAATAGTGCCAAGATAAATTAAAGCTATCCAAGAGCTTAAATTGGATGGTAAATTATTATAATCTCCAAAAAATAAAAAAGCAGGTAAGGTTATGCTGGTTGCTCCTAAATAAAAATAAGAAAAAGCTTCTTTTTGACTTAAATTTGCATTTTTTTCTAATAAAATTTTATAAAAACTTTGTCCAGCTCCAAATACTAAATTAGCCCCTTGAATAAGTAAAAAGCCATATAAAAAATTAGAGTTAATATTATCAAATTTAACTACAAAAGCACCCATAATACATATAAAAATACTTATGAAATATAAATATCTAAGATTTTTTGAAAAAAGCCCATAAAAAAGCACAACATAAAAAGGCGTAAAAATAGTAAAAAGTGCTACTTCGCTTACACTTAAATATAAAAAAGAATGATAATAAAATAAATTCATCACGCCAAGTTGCAAAGCTCCAATGCTTATGAGTTTTAGTTTTAAATACAAATTTATCTTAAAATTTAAAAAAGGTAAAAATACCAATAAAGACAAAAAAACTTTTGCAAATGCTGCAAAAAAACTATCCATTTCTAAGGTGATAAAATGCCCAATTAATGGAAAAGAAAAAGCCCAAATAAAACTTGCTAGTAATAAACTTGGCATTTTAGAGCACGCCTTCTAATTTAAGTAAAGCTTCTTTGATAAATAAACCACCATTATATCCACCTAAGTGATTTTTAGCTACCACTCTATGGCAAGGTATAAAAATTGCAAGTTTATTTTTAGAATTTGCATTGCCCACTGCTCTAAAAGCTTTTGGATGATTGATAAAAGAAGCAATTTCTTGATATGTTTTAGTTTGTCCATAGGGAATTTTAATTAAAGCTTTATATATCTTTTGTTCAAATTCGCTCCCCTGAAGAGCTAGGGGAGTATTAAAAGCAAAAAGCTTTTTGTTAAAATAAAGGTCTAGTTCTTCTAAGGCTTGCTCTAAAATAGCGTGTTTATCTTTGGTAAAATCAGGCTTATATGTAGTAAAATTAACATTAATAAGCTTATCTTTATCACTTTGTAAAAAAATATAAGCAAAACTAGCTTTATAAAAACTTTGATACATATTTTTCCTTATTTTAAAAGCAAGCATTGTATGAATTTTAAATTAATTAATTGTTATTAAAGCAAAAATTTAGTTAAAATAGTGATTTAATTTATATTCAAGGAAAATACTTGAGAATTTTACTATTTAGTTTGATTATAAGTTTAAATGCTTTAGCTTTGGATTATACTTGTGAGTATGTTAAGGAAAATAAGGTTGATTTTTTCAAAGAATTTGAGCCAAAAAATACACAAGATTTTGCTCAAGTGGATTTAAATTGCGCTTTTTCTTTAAAAAATCATCAAATCACAAAAAGATTATATGAGCTTGCTAATGAAATTAGAGGAAGCAATAGTGCTTGTATGGGCGGAGAATATTTTAGCGATTTGAGAAAATTTGATTTTAAATTATTAGAAATTGCACTTGATCCACAAGGTTATCAGAAAACTTTACAAGATCCTATAATACTTGAAGAAAAATTTGCAAAATTAAAAGCTTATTTTAGATTTTGGGCTTATCAAAGTATTGGAAATTTTAAACTTTTTAAGGAATTTTGGAAAGAATACAACAATGCAATCAACCCTTTAACTAAATATTTTCAAGAGGAATTTAATTTAGATAAAGCAAGTGCGATTTATTTTGCTAGTAATGCTTTGAATGAATTTTTAAACTGGGCAGTTGGTGAAACTAAAATTTTTAAAGATATTTCAGATTTTGAAAAATTTGTGGCTAATAAAAATAATTCTTTAGAGCAGATTAAAGAATACATTTATACTAAAAAAATTAGCAATTTAGAATTAAATAATGGTTTTAAATCAGCCTTGTTAAATAATAGAGAAAGTGAAATTGTAAGTGAATTTATAAAATTAGGTGTAAAAATAAATGAAGGTTATGAGTCTGCTTTATTTTTTGCACTAGATAATGCAGAAAATGTTAAGGTTTTGCTTGAAAATGAAGCGGTGGTTGATTATAAAAATTCTTTTGGTAAAACACCGTTGTTTTATGCTGTTGAATATAACAACTATAAAGTTGCTAAACTTTTGCTTGAAAATGGCGCGAATGTAAATCAAAAATATATTAATGATAACGAAAAACTTTCTATTGCTAGCATGGGAAGCAATACTCCATATTTTATTACCTTATGTGCACTTGAGCATACTTCTAAAAATATCTTTATGCATGGGGCAAATTATGCAGATGTAAAAATGCTTAAATTGCTTATAGATTATAAGGCTAATTATAAAGAAATAGATGATTTGGGATTTAATGCACTTGATTTTGCCATCATTGCAAAAAAAGAACAAAATATTAAATTTCTAAAAAAACTTGGTTTAAAAGAAAATGAAAATTTGATGTTATATGAAAAGGCGCAACCATGAAAACTGCTTTAATAACAGGAGTAAGCTCAGGCTTTGGTTTAGAAAGTTTAAAAGCCTTAATAGAGCTTGATTATAAAGTTATAGCTATAGCAAGACGCAAGGAAAGATTAGAAAAACTACAAGAACTTTATGGAGATAAAATTTATCCTATGATGCTTGATGTTAGAGATAAACAAGCAGTTTTTGCGGCAGTTGAAAATCTACCTCAAGATTTACAAAATATTTCTTTACTTGTTAATAATGCAGGTCTTGCTTTGGGTTTAAATGAGTTTGATTCTTTAGATATTGAAGATATTGAGGCCATGGTAGATACTAATATCAAAGGCTTTTTATATATAGCAAGAGCTACTTTACCTTTACTTAGAAAGGCAAAAAACGCTCATGTGATTAATCTTGGTTCAATTGCAGCAAATGTGCCTTATTATGGAGGCAATGTTTATTGTGGAACCAAGGCTTTTGTAGCGCAATTTTCTAAAGCTTTAAGGACGGATTTACGTGGAAGTAATATAAAAGTAACTAATATCGCTCCAGGACTTTGCAAAACTGAATTTAGTGAAGTAAGATTTAAAGGTGATATTAAAAAAGCTGATGAGGTTTATGAAAATACTAAATATATCAAAGCTGAAGATATAGCAAGAATTATTACTTTTATCATTAGCTTACCTGAGCATATTAATATTAATGAAATAGAACTTATGCCTGTAACTCAAACATGGGCAGGAACTTTTAGCGAAAAAATATAAAAACTTAAGGAAAAATATGAAAATTTTTTATTTACTACTAACTCCTTTACTGTTACTTGCTGATGCGCAAGCAAATGCAGAACTTTTTGGAGTTTGGACGCTTTTACCGCCAGTGATAGCTATTATCTTAGCTTTTATTACTAAAGATGTGGTGCTTTCGCTATTTATTGGTGCATTAAGTGGCACTTTTATGTTGGGACTTATTGAAAGTAGCATTTATCATGCTATCATAGCTTCTTTTACGGGGTTTATTTCTAAAGTAGTAAATGCTATGGCAAGCCCTGGTAATGCAGGGATTTTATTACAAGTTTTAACTATAGGTGGAGTTGTAGCTCTTATTACAAAAACAGGAGGTACTAAGGCTGTAGCTGTTTGGCTTTCTACTAAAGCTAAGCAAGCAAAAAGCTCGCAATTTGCTACTTGGTGTATGGGGATTTTTATTTTCTTTGATGATTATGCTAATTCATTAATCGTAGGTCCTATCATGCGTCCAGTGACAGATAAATTTAGAGTAAGCCGTGAAAAACTTGCTTTTATTATGGATGCAACTGCAGCACCAATTACTGGTCTTGCTATCATTTCTACTTGGATAGGACTTGAAATTTCTTTAATTCGTAGTGGATATGATCTAATCGATAATGCAACTTTTGCGCATTTGGGTATAGCAAAAGAAGAAATCAATGCTTTTGAAATTTTTGTGCAAACCTTACCTTATAGATTTTATAATCTTTTTATGTTGATTTTTGTTATTTTAACTATTTATACAGGTAGAGAATTTGGACCTATGCTAAAAGCTGAACTTAGAGCTAGAGCGGGTAAATTTTCTCATGGTCATGAGCAAATTGATAATATAGAAGATAAAGTTTTAGAGCCAAAAGAACATGTAAAATTGCAAGCTTCTAATGCTATTATACCTTTGGCTGTTTTGATTGTATTTTCATTTATAGGTTTTTATTTTAGCGGTTATAACGCCTTAGATGATGCAAGTATTAAAGCACAAATTGATGCAGCACCACTTAGTTTATTTGCTTTTAGAGAAACTTTTGGCGCAGCTGATGCTTCTGTAGTATTATTTCAAGCAGCACTTTTAGCTACCATAGTGGCTATTATTTTGGGAATGTATAGAAAAATATTTACTTTAAAAGAAGCTATTGCAGTTTGGACTCATGGTTGGAGAACTATGATTATGACTGTGATTATTTTACTTTGCGCATGGTCATTAGCTTCTGTGATTAAAGATTTAGGAACTTCTAAATATTTAATTGATTTATTTTCAGATAAAACACCTATTTACTTGCTTCCTACGGCAATTTTTATTTTTGCTTCTATTATTTCTTTTTCAACAGGAACTAGTTATGGGACTATGGGTATTTTAATGCCTTTAGCTATTCCTTTGGCTATGGCTGTTGGGGTTCATAATGAATTAAGCGGAGCAGAGTTGCACCAATATATGATTATTAATATTTCAGGGGTTTTAACAGGGGCTATTTTTGGAGATCACTGCTCACCAATTTCTGATACCACGATACTTTCATCTATGGGGAGTAAGTGCGATCTTTTAGCTCATGTTAGCACGCAAATGCCTTATGCTTTGAGTGTTTGTGCTATTAGTATACTTTGTGGTTATCTACCAGTGGCACTAGGACTTAATGTATGGCTAGGACTTGTTTTTGGAATCTTAGCTATGATAGCTTTACTTTTTGTGGTTGGCAAAAAGGTAGATGCATAGATGCATTTTGAAGAAAAAATTGCTTTAAATAAAGCATTGTTTTCTTCTTTATATGATGGAGAAATTCAGTGCTTTAAATCACCTTTAAAAGCTTATAGAACTAGGGCAGAATTTTCTATATATCATCATGAAAATGGGAAAATTTCTTATGCAATGTTTGAAAATAAGAAAAAAATTCCTATTGAAAAATTTGATATAGCAGATGAAAAAATTCAAAAATACATGCCTATTTTATTAAATAATCTAAATGAAAATTTAAAACATAAGCTTTTTGGAGTAGAGTTTTTAGCTACAAAATTAGATTTAAGTGTAACTTTACTTTTCCATAAAAATATAGAGCTAATTACACAAGATTTACAAAAATTAGCAGAAAAATTAAATCTCAAGCTCATAGCAAGAAGCAGGGGTAGAAAACTTGTATTTAATGGGGAAAATTTAAGACAAGCTCTAAAAATCAATACAAATGAATTTTTATATGAGTTTAATAATGATTGTTTTATCCAGCCCAATACTTATATCAATGAAAAGATGATTGAATGGGTTGTATCTTGTGTAGAGAGTGATTTTAAGCAAGATTTATTAGAGCTTTATTGTGGTTATGGAAATTTTACCATAGCCTTAGCAAGAAACTTTAACAAAGTTTTAGCAACTGAAATTTCTAAAAAAAATATCGAATTTGCTTTAAAAAATTGTGTTTTAAATTCTATTGAAAATATAACTTTTACAAGGCTTTCTAGTGAAGAATTAAGTCAAGCTTTGAAAAAAGAAAGAGAATTTAACCGCTTAAAAGGCATAGATTTAGATAGCTTTAGAATATCTCATGTTTTAGTTGATCCTCCAAGAGCAGGACTTGATCTAAGTGTGATTGAACTTATTAAAAATTATGAAAATATCATTTATATTTCATGCAATCCTATCACTTTAAAAGAAAATCTTGAAATTTTATGTCAAAGTCATGAAATTTTAAATTTGGCCTTTTTTGATCAATTTGCCAATACTCCTCATCTTGAATGTGGGGTGCATTTAAGAAAAAAAGCTTAGTATAAGTTAGAATTTATACAAGCTTTGTTACTATAAAAATAGTTGATTTAATCAATTAATTTTTATAAAGGATTTCTCATTTTATTTCAAAAAATTACCTATACAAATAGAAAAATACTCTATAAAGTCAATGAAATTTTAAAACCCTTTGGATTAAAATCAAGTGATTGGAGGGTTTTTGTGTATTTAAATCAGCATGGTTGTAGCACTTTAGCTCCAATATGTGAGTTTTATCAGATGGATAAAGCTATACTTTCTAGAGTTGTTTCTAAATTAGCAAAACTTGAATATATAGAGTTTTTAAAAGCAGATGATAAAAGAGAAAAAATTATTACTTTAAGTGCTAAAGGTAAAGAAATTTTTTTTGATGCAAATGTTTGTATAAGAAAATATGAAAGAAAGATTTTAGATATCTTAGATGTAAAAGATCAAGAAAGACTTTTAAAATTACTTGATTATATCAATGAGAAAATTTAAAAGGTTTTTTCATGGGATTAAGTAAAAAATATAATTTATTTAATATAAATTTTTTCTGTATTTTTGGGATAAATTTTGCTATTTGTCTTGTTTTTTATATGAGTACTATTTCTAGTACAGATTATGTTTTGGGTGTTTTAAACCTTCAAACTAGCACCGCAGGTCTTATTATGGGGGCTTTTGTTATAGGTGCTTTACTCTCTAGACTTTATTTTGGTTCTATAATCGATGATGTTAATATAAAAAAGGTTATAGTGTTTTCGCTTTTGTTTTATCTTTTTATTAATTTAATGTATTTGAAATTTTATAATGTATATTTTTTGATTTTAATACGCTTTTTAGCAGGGGTTTGTTATGGAATTTGTTCTTGTGCTTGTGGGGCAGCTATTGCTAGGATAATACCTAGCAATAAAAGAGGAGTTGGTATAGGATATTATGCTACAAGCGTTGTTTTAACTTCAGCTTTAGGTCCTTTTTTGGCTATAAAACTTGACTCTATCAATCAATTTTGGCTTAGTTTTTTAATAGCTTGTTTGAGTATTGTCTTTGCATTGGTCTTATCTATTTTTTTAAAAGTAAGAAGATTTAAAAAACATCATCATATAAAAAGAAAATTTAGTATTTATAATTATTTTGAAAAATCAGTTTTAAATTTAGCCTTGGTAACCTTTTTACTCGCATGTCCTTTTGGCGCTATTATAGCTTATATGAGTGCTTATACCCAAAGTTTAAATTTAGCTTTTGCTGGATCTATGTTTTTTGTGGTATATGCTGGATTTTCTATGGTTTTTAGACCACTTGCTGGTAAAGTGTTTGATAAATATGGTGCTAATATAGTGATGATTTTTTCCTTTTTAAGTTTTATAGTGTGTTTGCTTTTACTTACCTTTGCCTCGAGTTTTTATATGATTATTTTAGCTGGAGTTTTTTGTGCACTAGGTTATGCTAATGCTACTTCAAGTGCTCAAGCTTTAGCTATAAAACTTGCACCCAAAGAAAAAATGGGTTTGGCTAATTCTACATTTTTTATAGCCTTAGATTTTGGTATAGGAGTGAGCCCTTATTTACTAGGTATTATAGAACCAAGTATAGGTTTTGCTAATGTTTATGCTTTTTGTGCTTTGTTAGTTGCAATAGCTTTGATTTTATATTATTTGTTGATTGTAAAAAAAGCTTCTTGTTAATTTGATTTTGGATACAATGCTTTAAAAAGGAAAAAGCATTGAGTGATAGTCATAAAATACTAAGTTCTATGAAAAATATAGCCATCATAGGACTTAGCCCTAATCAAGATAAACCTTCTCATTTTGTAAGTAAATATTTACAAGATTTAGGTTATAAAATTTATCCCATCTATCCTAAAGAAGATTTTATTTTAAAGGAAAGAGTTTATAGAAACTTAAAAGATATTCCTTTTGAAGTTGATACTGCTATAATGTTTAGAAAAGCAAGTTTTGCAAATGAAATTTTTGAAGATCTTTTGAGTAAAAAGATTAAAAATTTTTGGATGCAACTTGGCATTATCAATGAAGAAATAATGCAAAAATGTAAAAAATATGGTATAAATTGCGTTCAAGATCGTTGCATTAAAATAGAACTACAAAAAGGATAAACATGGTTGAATTAAATAAAATTTATCAAGCAAAACAAAAAATTGCAGATTTTGTATTAAAAACTCCTTTTGTGCACTCTTCTTTTTTGAGTGAGTTTTTGGAAACTGATGTTTTTTTAAAATGTGAAAATTTACAAAAAACAGGTGCTTATAAAATCAGAGGAGCTTATAATACAATAGCTAATTTAACTAAAGAACAAAAACAAGCAGGTGTAATAGCTGCAAGTGCTGGAAATCACGCACAAGGGGTAGCAATTAGTGCTAAAAAATTTGGTATAGAAGCTGTGATTGTTATGCCTGAAGCTACGCCTTTGTTAAAAGTAAGTGCGACTAAAAATTTAGGTGCAAAGGTGATTTTAAAAGGAGATAATTTTGATGAGGCTTATGCTTATGCACTAAATTACGCCAAAGAACATCATTTAAATTTCATTCATCCTTTTGAGAATGAAAGTATTATAGCGGGGCAGGGTACTTTAATGCTTGAAATGCTTGATGAAATAAGTGATTTAGATATGATTTTGGCTCCAGTTGGTGGGGGAGGTTTGATTAGCGGTGTGGCAAGTGCCGCTAAGCAAATTAATCCTGCTGTAAAAGTTATCGGAGTGAGTGCTAAGGGAGCTCCTGCGATGTATGAGAGTTTTAAAAGTAAAAAAATAATCAATTCAAAAGCTGTTAGAACTATAGCTGATGGTATAGCAGTGCGTGATGTGAATAAAATTAATTTTGATATTATTCTTGAATGTGTTGATGATTTTATTCAAGTTGATGATGAAGAAATAGCTAATGCAGTATTGTATTTACTTGAAAAACATAAAATCACAGTTGAAGGTGCTGGAGCATCAGCAGTTGCTGCACTTTTGCATAAAAAAATAGATTTAAAAAATCATAAAAAAATCGGTGTGATTTTAAGTGGTGGAAATATTGATGTGCAAATGTTAAATATCATTATAGAAAAAGGTTTGTTTAAGGCATTTAGAAAAATGCTTATCAACGTTACTTTGATTGATAAACCAGGTGCTTTAAGTGCTTTAAGTGATGCGATTAAAGAGGCTCAAGCTAATATAGTTAAAATTGACTATGATAGATTTTCAACCAAGCTTGAATATGGCGATGCGATGATTTCAATTACCTTAGAAACTAAAGGAAAGGAACATCAAGATTTAGTTAGAAAAATACTTTATGATAAAGGATTTAATTTCAATGAAATTTTATGATAAATAAAATATAATATTTTGTAAATAAATAATAGGAAAAAAAATGTCGCAAGAAAAAATTTTAGAGCCAGATACTTTAATAACCTCTAAAACAGATTTAAAAGGGGATATTATTTACGCTAATGATGATTTTTTGAAATATGCAGGTTATAAAATGGAAGAAATCTTATACAAACCTCATAATATTGTGCGTCATCCTGATATGCCAAGAACTGTTTTTAAGTGTTTGTGGGATTATATACAAGATGGGAGAGAAATTTTTGCTTTTGTAAAAAATAAAACCAAACAAAATGATTATTATTGGGTTTTTACTAATGTTACAGCTTCGTTTGATGAGCAAGGAAATATTATAAATTATTATTCAGTAAGAAGAAAACCTAAAAGAGAAGCTATACCGACAATAGAGCAAGTGTATAAAATTCTTTTAGAGGCTGAGGAAAAGGGCGGTATAAAAGCTGGAGTTGATGAGCTTGTTAAAATAGTTAGCTCTTATGGTATGAGTTATAATCAGCTAATCTTAGAGCTTCAAAAGTGATTTTTACAAATTTTATTTATAAATTGTTGTTTGTATATAAGATATAATCACTCTCTTTTTTGATTAAAACTGAGGAGATCAAATTATGTCTGTAGAAAAAATTCTAACATCAGATGTTTTGATAACATCAAAAACAAATTTAAAAGGTGAGATTATTTATGCAAATGAGGATTTTTTGAAATATTCTGATTATAAAATAGATGAAATCTTATACAAACCTCATAGTATTATGCGTCATCCTGATATGCCAAGAACGGTTTTTAAATATTTATGGGATAACATTCAACTTAAAAAAGAAGTTTTTGCTTTTGTAAAAAATAAAACAAAATATAATGATTATTATTGGGTATTTGCTAATGTTACTGCTTCGTGTGATACAAACGGAAGTATTTTGAATTATTATTCAGTAAGAAGAAAACCAAAAACAGAAGCCATTAAGACAATGGAAGAAATATATAAGATACTTTTAATGAAAGAAAAGGATAATGGTGTTAAATCCGGGATTGAAGAGTTGGAAACAATAGTGAAATCTTATGGAATGACTTATAATGAACTAATGATGGAAATTCAAAAATAACTAAAAAGGATTTTTATGAAAAATATTATGTTTATCGGTATTATTTTAAGTATGTTAGGCTGTGGAATTTCTTTGTTTTTTACAGAATTTATTTCCTCTGGATTTTTTTTAGTTTTGTTTTTGTTGCTTATATGCAATTTATTTATCTTAAAAAAGGAAGAGGAATTTAGTGATAAAATTTTACATCTCAGCAGAGAGCTAAAAAATGGTAATTTTGATTCAAGAATTGTATATATTAAATGCAATAATAAAAAACTAAAAGAAATTGCGGATAATCTTAACAATACTATAGATGGTTTAGAAGCTTATTTGAGAGAAATTAATACTTCTATTGCTTGTTCGCAAAAAGGAGAATATTTTAGAAGGGCTATTCCTGAAGGTTTAAAAGGAATTTTTGTTCATAATATTAATTTTATCAATAAAGCTTTGGATGATATAGAAAAAACAGGAAAATCTGTTTTTAAAAATGCTTTATCGAGAGAATTGATGGATTTAAGTTTAAATAGTCAAAATAAAAATTTAAATGATTTATCTTCTGCATTAAACGGGATTATTAAATTAATGAGAGAAGTTTTTGGTGATATTAAGATAATATCAGATACTGCTCAAAAAAATGGTCTAGAGGTTGGCAACTTGCAAGATTCAATTTCCTCTATGATGCAGGTAGCTGATGAAAGTAAAAACGCTGTTGATACTTTTGCTTCAAATGCTCAAAGCATTAATGCGATTGTTGAAGTTATTAGAGATATAGCAGATCAAACCAATCTTCTTGCACTAAATGCGGCTATTGAGGCTGCTCGTGCAGGAGAGCATGGTAGAGGTTTTGCGGTGGTTGCGGATGAAGTAAGGCAACTTGCAGAAAAAACTCAAAAAGCAACAGGTGAGATTACTTTAGCAATTCAAGTAATGAATCAGGAAATTAGCTCTATACAAGAAAATAGTGAAAAGGTATTTGATATTGCAAATTCTTCTAATAGTAAAATTGCTGATTTTAGTGAAGCATTTAGGGAATTAGAGGATAAAAGTTCCCATTTAGGAAAAGAATTTGTTAATTTTGCTTCTGATTTGACTTTATCAGCTATGAAAATAGATCATATTTTATATAAATCAGATGTATATTTAACACTTAACGGTTCACAAGAGAAACTTCAAAATTTAGATCCTATTTCTACTTTATGTAAAGATGAAGATGCTAAAAGTATTTTCTGTCCTTTAATTTCTCAAAGCGAAATGGACTCTAAAAGTGAAAAAATACAACATTCTGCAAATAAAGCCATAGAAGTAGCTAAAAAAGAAAATATAACAAAAGAAGATTATGATTCAATTATTAGTGATATAAGAGAGTTAGAAAAAGACAGCAAGTTGATTATGGATAAACTAGAAGCTTAATAAGCTTCTAGTTTTTTTTACACAAGAGCTATTTTTAATACTTCATTTAAAGTTTTTACCCCAATTATTTTCATATTTTCTATTACTTCCTCTGGGATATCTTTTAAGTCTCTTTCGTAATTTTTATGTGGGATTATGGCCGTTTTAATATCAGCTTTGTAAGCAGCAATTAATTTTTCTTTTAAGCCACCTATTGGTAAAACATTACCCATTAAGTCAATCTCTCCTGTCATTGCAACATCAGATCTTACTTTTTTATCACTAAAAATAGAAGCAATAGCTGTAGTAATTGTTATGCCTGCACTTGGTCCATCTTTTGGTGTTGCGCCATCTGGAACATGAATATGAAGATTATATTGATTGTAAACACTCTCATTTTCTTTATAAAAAAGATTTTCAGGTACTATAATTTGCTTTTCATCAATTAAATTTTTAATAAGACTTTGGGCAATTTTTGCTGATTCTTTCATTACATCACCCAAACTTCCTGTAAGAGTTAGCTCGCCTTTACCTTTGATTTTAATAGTTTCTATTTTTAATACATCTCCACCCACTGCAGTCCATGCAAGTCCATTTACTTGTCCGATTTTGTTTTCTTTTTCATGTTTTTCTATTTCAAAGACTTTTTTGCTTAAAAAATCTTTTAAATTTTTAGTATTGATTTGAATGTGTTTAGTATTTTCCTCTAAAAGAAGTTTTTTAACACATTTTCTACAAACTTCAGCAATCTTTCTTCTTAAATTTCTTACACCTGATTCTCTAGTATATTCATTTACTATTAATTCTATAGCATCATCATCAAAGCTAATTTCTTTTTCCTTGAGTCCATGTTTTTTTATTTCATCAGGTATGAGATAGTTTTTGGCTATTTGGAATTTTTCTTGAGGAGTGTAAGAGCTAAGCTCTATAAATTCCATTCTATCTTTTAAAGCAGCAGGTATTAAGCTTGCATCATTTGCAGTAGCTATGAAAATGATTTTACTTAAATCGATGTTGAAATTTAGATAATAATCCCTAAATTTAGTATTTTGTTCAGGATCTAAGATTTCAAGTAAAACCGCACTTGGATCTCCTCTATGGTTGCGACTTAGTTTGTCAATTTCATCAAGCACAACAACAGGATTGCTTTGTTTAGCTTCTATAAGTCCTTGTATAATACGTCCTGGCATAGCTCCTATATAGGTTCTTCTATGTCCTCTTAATTCATTAACATCCTCTAAACCGCCTAAAGCTATGCGCACTAACTCTCTTTTTAGTGCTTTTGCGACCGAATTTGCTAAAGAAGTTTTACCAACACCTGGAGGTCCAACTAAACATAAAATAACTTTAGCACCATCTCTATCTTTGATTTTGCGTTTTTCTAAAAGTTCTTTAACGGCAAAGTATTCTTCAATGCGTTCTTTTGGTTTTTCTAATGCATAATGATCACTGTTAAGCTGTGAAGACACATCTTTTAAATTAAGTTTTTTCTTTGAAGAGTGCTCAAAAGGTATATCTAAAACTGTCTCTATGTAAGTTTGCACCATAGATGCTTCTGAATTATCTTGATGAATTCTTTCATATTTTTGAATTTGTTTTTTGATTTCTTTGTAAGCTTCTTCATACATAAAAGCTTTTTTCTTTTCTAATTTTTTATTATATTCTTCTACTTCACTTTCTTTTTGTATATCACTTCCAAGTTCTCTTTGAATTTGTTTGAGTTGTTCTTTTAAGAAATATTCTTTATTGACTTTGTCTATTTTAGAATGAACTTTGTTTTTGATTTCTTTTTGGATTTTATTTGCTTCAATTTCTTTAGCTAAATGATCAATTAAATTTAAAAGTTTTGTTTCCAAGTTTGTTTCAATAAAAAATTCATATGCTTGTTGCTTTTTGATTTTGATAGAATTTAGTATCAAATCACAAATTCTACTAGGCTCAACATCTTCTTCTATGGTTCTTAAAAGATCAGGTGGAAAATAATGACTCACAGTAGATAAAGCTTTAGCCTTTTCTCTTACTACTTCAATGATAGCCTCTTTTTTTGTGTTGCATAATGGTTCTTGGTGGATTAAATCAACTAGAGCAAATAAAGGATCATCTGAGATCTTCTCAATAATCTTAGCTTTAGCATAACCTTGAAATAAAATTTTAATCCTGCCATCAGGCAGCGGAACCTTTCTCATTATAGTCCCTATTACCCCGCAATCATAAATATCATCAAAACCACGCCCACCTTCAATTTTTGATGGCGCTACAAAAATCATGCTTTCATTTTGCAAAGCAGTATCTAAGGCTTTGATATTTTGCATGTCATTTAAAAAAATCGGTGTTATCATAAAAGGGTATAAAAAAAGCTCATCTTCCACAAGAACAGGAAGTTTTGTTGGATAGTTTTGAGTATTTTCTAATTTCATTACATTATACCTTCTTCAAATATTTTTCTATACCATGGAAGTTCTGGTTTGATCATATCGATTTTATTAAAATCGGAATTTTCTATTTTTTGCTTATAAATCTCATAGCTTTGCTCTCTATTTTTTTTCTCGTACAACTCTGCTATACTTGTATCAAGATAAAAAACTGCAAGATTAAATTTAGTAAGCATGGTGTCAATTAGATCATTATATTGCACATTAGGGTAGTTTTGATTGTATTCATTGATTTCTTCTATTGTTTTTAGCATTAGTGCTTGGTTGCGATTTGGCACAGCAAAAGAGTCGAATTTGGCTTTGATTTTTAAATATCTTATATAAGCTACATTTTTTGAATCACCAAATTTATTTAAGTATTCATCAAGATAAAAATTTGCCATTTCATATTCTTCTTCGCTTATATGAGCTTGAGCTAATATAAGTAAAGTTTGCTCTAATAATGGATCAGCAATATGCTCAGCTGCCATTGAAGTATAGTGTTTATCAGCTGCTTCAAGATTTTTTTCTTGTAAATCTTTTATAATTTGTTGATACCATTCCATTGAGCTTAGATTATATAAATCTTCAGCTTTTTTTGAGCTGCATGCCCCTAAAAATAAACTCGCAATAATAAGTGAAAAAATAAAAAGTTTTTTCATAGTGTTACCTTATAAATTTTTGATAATTTATAATTATAGTGTTTTTATGTTTATGAAAATGTTAATTTTTAAAACTAAAATTATATTCAAAAACTCTTAATTAGTGTAATTTTAAAGTTGGAACTAAAATTGCTTTATGAGTTGTAATTTCTTAGTCAATAGATTTTAGGAGGCAAGATGAACTTAGAGGTTAAATGTCCTATTTTAGGGTTTGAAGATACCAAAAATATGAACTTTTATAAAATAGATGAGGTTTTTTATAGACTTAAAAGCCTTGATGGTAAAGATTTTTCTTTTGTGATGATTGATCCTTATATGATCCGTCCTGATTATGATTTTGAAGTACCTGATTATTATCAAGAATTGCTAGCTTTAAATGAGCAAACTAATTTTGGAGTATTTGTTATCGTAGCTATTAATGAACCATTAGAAGAATCTACGGTAAATTTTTTAGCACCTGTTGTGATGAATTATGATAATAATTCTTTAGTGCAAGTGATTTTAGATACAAGTAAATATCCTAATTATTTTCAGTCTGAAAAGATTTCAGCTTTTATTAAACAAACAAAATAATGTCTGAAATTTATATTTTAGGAAATGGTGCTATGGCAAGTGCTATAGCTAAAGGTTTGAAAGATACTTATAAAGTAGTTGTTGTTGCTAGAGATTTAAAAAAAGCTAGTAGCTTAAATCTAGAAGTTTTATCTTATGAAGAATTTGACATAGAAGATAAAAATGTTATTTTAGCATTTAAACCTTATGCTTTAGAAGAAGTAGCTATAAAATTAAAAGGTAAGGCAAAGTGGCTCATTTCAGTTTTAGCAAATACTACTTTTGAGCGACTTCATTGTATTGATGCGCAAAATTATATAAAAATTATGCCAAATACAGCAGCTGAATTTAAAGCCTCAGCGACTGCGTATTTAATGGAAAATGATTTATATAAAGATGAAATTTTATCTTTGCTAAATACTTTTGGTAGAGCCATAAATTTACAAAATGAAAAAGAATTTGATGTGGCTATGGTTTTAAGTGGTTGTGCTCCTGCGTTTTTGGCTTTGGTCGCAGAAAGTTTAGCAAATGCAGGTGTGAAAAATGGTTTAAAAAATGAACTTAGTTATGAACTTGCTCGTGCAAGTTTTGAAAGTTTTAGCACTTTGTTTAATCATGCACATCCTGCTATTATTAAAGAAAAAATTTGTTCTCCGGCAGGAGTAACTATAAAAGGAATTGAAGCTTTGGAAAAAAGAGCTTTACGCGGTGCTTTTTTTGAAGCTTTTAATGCAAGTTTAAATAAATGAAGCAAGCTTTTAGTCTCCTAGAGCTTGCTTTTTGTATTGTAATTTTATCTTTTATTTTTGGATCTTATTATCTTGTATTTGCAAATAAATTTTTAAATGTTATATGGCAAAATCAAACCCTTTTTAATGAAGAAAAAGAATTATTTATGCAAAATCCTTCATATAAAGCAAAAGAAATACATATAAATACTTATAACTTTTTAGAATACACTAGTAATGAGTTTAAACTTAAATCTTTAAAAATAAAAGATTTATCCTACAAAGAAGCTTTTATAGATGAAAAAAGCTTTTAGCTTGTTAGAGCTTGCACTAAGCCTTGTTATCTTGGGTGTATTGATTACCATCTTAAGCAATCCGGCTATACATCTTTATAATCATAGTTATAAAATTAAAAATTCCAACACAGTATTTTTAAATTTAAACCAAACTTTGCTTAGTATGGAAAAATTTTATCATTCTTGTTTAAATGTGACATTGACAAGTAGCTCTTTTGAATGTTATATGAGTGCAAATGATGATATTTTTTATGATATATCGTTAAAAAAGTTAAATTTTAGTGGTGTTATTTTAGAAAATAATGAAAGTTTTTTTAGTCCAAAAAGCAATTTGCATTTTGTAGAAAATGGAAGTTCTAAAGGAATTTTAAGTAATTATAAAGATATGCATAGTGAAAAAAAGTTAAAAATATATGCTAATGATTATATGTATTTTTATGATATAAAAAATTCAAAAATTTATAAAGTGCTAGTTAGCGATAGAGAGAAAATATATTTTATTAATGATAATTTTAGTGGATTTTATACTATTTTATATGCTTATATTAGGGTGTATTTAGAAAATGAAAATATTTATATACAAATAGATGATTTAAATCATAACAAACGATCTTTTTTGCTAGCTCAAAATATTTCAAAGTTTATTTTCAAGCAAGATGATAAGGCACTAAAAGTTTTAATATGCGATAAAAGTCAAAATGAATGTTTATCTAAGTGGATGTTTTTATGAAAAAATCTTTTGCTATGATTTATACAATATCTTTTATTATATTTATCTCTTTTGTTATGATATTTATAATAAAAATTTCTTCATATTCTCCAAGAATTATGAAAGATTTAACTCTTTATACTCAAGGAAAGATTTTACTCCATGATGCAAAAGAGCTTTCTAAATATTTTTTATATCAAGCTTATTTGGAGGATAAAGAATGTTTAGATGAATATAATTTTGAATATAATAATATAAAAATACGAATTGATTATGCTTATCCTTTAGGTGAGTGTAAAGGATACAAATTGATAGCAAATAATGCTAATGCAAAAAGCATTGTAGCAATAAATATTAGTGTTTTGTTAAATGATAATAAAGCAGTAAATGAAGAAGTGTTTTTGCAAAAAAGTTTTTTTATTTATCCTAAATTAGATTGGATGTAAGTTTGAACCCCAATAGCTATCATTTTCACTCCCATAGCCATAATAAAAACTAAAGCAATGCGTGAAAAAACATAAAGCACAAGCTTTCCTATGACTTTTTCAATGGTAGCTGAAAAGTGGAACAAGGCAAAAATAAAAGCAAAGGTAAGCAATACAGAAGCTACAGCTATGGCTAAATTTTGATCTTCTGAAATAACCACTATAGTAGAAAGTGTTCCAGGACCTACTAGCATAGGAAATGCCATTGGCACTATACTTTTTTTTAATAATTCTTTATGGCTTAATCCTTGATAGTGTTGAAATTGAGAACTTGATGGAGTAAAAAGTAAGTTTTTAGTGCTCATAATGATTAAAATCAAACCACCTGCAACTCTTAAATCATTAATATCTATTTTAAATAAATATTTCATGATAAACGGTCCAGAAAGTAAAAAAACTAAAACAATACAAAATGCAGTATAAATGATATTTCTAAAAAGTTTTTTTCTTGTATCAGCATCTAAGCCCTCAGTCATTGCGAGAAATTGAGGAAGATTTCCAAAAGGATTTAAAACTGCTATAATAGCAACAGAAGCAAGCAAAATAACATAAATTTCAGATTCTATATCTGAAAACATAAAACAACCTTTTATTTTCCCAAGCTAAAAAGCTTGGGATTGATTTAATTATAATCCTTCAAAAGGATTGGTAACAACTTCTTTTCTATCTACGATATAAGGGATCAGTGCTACATGTCTTGCGCGTTTAATAGCAACTTCAACCATTTCTTGGTGTTTTTTGCTAGTGCCTGTTAAACGGCGTGGCATGATTTTAAATCTTTCTGATAAAGCATGTTTTAACAATGCTGTATCTTTATAATCGATGAAATCAACTTTAGCTTCAGTGTATTTGCAATATTTACGTGAATATTTTCTTTTTTCTGCCATGATTTTTTCCTTTAAAATGGTAATTCTGTGTCATCATCATATTTATCAATATCAATTTCCTTCATAGGAGTTTCTTTTTGAGGATTTTGATAAGTATTTGATGGGTTTGTTCTGGTTTGTACTTGAGCATAAGGATCAAAGCTTTGTTGTTGATTAAAATTTTGATTATAACCATAATTTTGATTGTCAAAATTGTTTTGCTGACTATTTTGTACGGTTGAACCTAACATTTCTAAATTCTCAACTTGAATACTGTGTTTTGATCTATTTTGTCCATTTTGATCACTCCACTGCTCAAATCTTAAACGACCTTCAATTAAAACTTTACTACCTTTGTTAAGATATTGATTAGCAATCTCTGCTGTTCTACCAAAAAAACTAATGTCGATAAAGCAGGTTTCTTCTCTTTTTTCTCCTGTATTTGTACTAAATCTTCTTGTTACAGCTATAGCAGAAGAGCCTATTGCACTACCTGATGGAGCATAGCGCATTTCTATATCCCTTGTAAGATTACCTACTAAAACGACTTTATTAAACATTAATTAGCCTTCTGTACTTTCACTAGCTTTGATTTCTTTTTTATTTTGTTTGATACCTTTGCTTAGTTTTTCCCAAGCTGCAATTTCTTTTTTATTTTCATATTTTACGATTAAAAATCTAATTACTTCTTCAGTGATTCTTAATACCCTTTCAAGCTCTGCAATTAAATTTGTAGGAGCCTTGAAATAAATTACAAAATAAGTTCCTCTTTCGTATTTTTTAATTTTGTACGCAAGTTTTCTTGTTCCCATTGGAACTACGCTTTCAATTTCTGCGCCATTTTTTGTAAGGACTTCTTTTACGAATTCCAACTTAGCACTTACTTCTTCTTCTGTAAGTGTTGGTTTTAATATGAATAAAACTTCATAATGTCTCATTTAATTTCTCCTTGTGGATATAAAGCCTAAATTTTTTAGGCAAGGATTTCGCATAAAATGCGAATTTTATTCTACCATAAGTTTTCTTAATTTAACTTTTTAACATGGAGCTAAGTTGCAAAAGTGTTGCGATTAAAAACTCTTTTTTTTCTATTTTAGAATTCTTTTTTAATTCGTATTCGCAATTACAAAGTATTAAAAAGATATTTTTATATTGTGATATTTTGATCATAAGAGCTTGTTTTTGAAGATTTTGTGCCACAGAAATAGGCGGGGTATAGCCTAAAATTTCCTTTAAGTCTAAATTTCCATAAATTTTAATATGTAAAGCTATTTTAAAAAGTCTATAAAAATTTGCATATAAGGCATTAATCAATGCTATTTCATTGTAATTTTCTAAAATATTTTCAAGTTCGTTTCTTAAATCTTTTTTTTGCATTAATTTATCAAAAAAACTTTCAAAACTAATAGTACTTAAACTATAACAATGCTCTTGGATGATTTTTTCATCGATATTTAGACCACTAAATTTATTTAACTCATTAGCCGCTAAATATAAATTTTCATTAAAATTATAAAAAAGAGCATAAAGGGCATTTTGAGTAATGTTAATATTTAATTCTTTAGCTTTTAAAGCTAGTAATTCCATGCCTTCCTTAGCTGAATTTACTTTATAAAATCTACAAAAATTATTAGCAAAAATTTTCTCCGCTTCACTTTGTTTGGAGCTTTCATCATAAATTTCAAGTAAAAAATAATTATCTTGCGAATTTTGACAAAGCTGTAAAAGTTGCTTGAGTTCTTTACTTGGGATTTTCTTTTGAGTTTTGATTTCTAGCAATTTTCTTTCACTAAATAAGGAAGCGCTAGATAAATAATCATATGCTTGCTTAAAATCATATTCTTCAAAATAAAATCTTAAACTCTCATCAAAAGAGTATTTGTCTTTAATAAATTTAGTATAAAGCTCTATTTGGAAATTATCCGCTCCATAAAGTAAGAAATAATTAGGAAAATTATTGCTATTAAGTAAGCTTTGGAGTTGATTTTTATACATTTTGGTTTCTTTCTAAACTAAAATGCTTGGTGATTTTGCCAAAAATTTTAGCACTAATAATATCTACTTCAGTGATTTCCACTTCTATATTTTCTAATAAATTTGCCCTTGAACCTATGATGGTAATCAAAGCTCCCTTAATTTCATCATTTAATTTTACTTGCAATGAACTTTGATTTTCTACCACTAAAGCCTTAAATCTTTTTCCTATATTTTCTTTTGCCCATCTTGCAAATTTTCTATCCATGAAATGCCAAGCAACTTTATCTGCTTCTCTTTCTAATAAGCTTAATTCCTCACAAGTGCTTTGTATGTTTAAAAGCAAATAATTAAACATTTTTTCATCATTGTTGATTTTAGCTTTTAAAAGTCTATGTAATATAAGATCAGAATATCTTCTAATAGGACTTGTAAAATGGGTATATTTATCAAAACCTAAGCCAAAATGCCCTGCATTTTCACTAGAATATTCTGCTTTTTTTTGCGCCTTGATGATGAGTTTATCTACTTCTTCTCTTATATTTAGCTCATTTGCTAAGACTTGAATGTCTTTAAATAATTCTATGACATTATTTTTAGGATCAATATCTATACTAAGTGTTGAAAGATCAGCTAGCAATTGATCTATTTTTTTATAATCAGGACTTAAATGATTTCTAAAAACTCCTATATCAATGAATTTTGCTGCAGCTTTATTAGCTAAAAGCATGCAATCTTCGATTAAATTATGCGAGGCAGTGTCATTTTCAAGGCGTGTTTTTATGAGTTTATTATTTTCATCTAAAGTCATTCTTAGCTCTTGGGTTTTAAACTCACAAGCATTTTTCAGACGTTTTTTACGTAAATTTTGAGTGATTTTAAAAACTTCATAAAGCCAATTGATTGCGCCTAAATCTTCTTGCGTTTGTAAATACTCATCAACTTCATCGTAATTAAAACGGCGTTTTGAGTTGATAATAGCCTCAAAAAGCTCTTCTTTAATCACTTCATTGTTTTGATCTAAACTTATTTTAAAACAAAATGCTAATCTATCTTCGTTAGGTTTTAGTGAGCAAATATTTTCACTCAAAGCTCTTGGTAGCATAGGTATGGCAATATGAGGAAAATAAATCGAAAAACCCCTTGATCTTGCTTCTTTATCAATAGCACTATAAGCATGCACATAAGCGCTTACATCAGCTATGGCTACATAAATGGCATGTTCATTTTTATCATAATAAATTGCATCATCAAAATCTTTTGCATCAATTGGATCAATGGTGCAAAAATTTAAATTTCTAAGATCTTTTCTTGATGGATACATGCTTGCATCAACTTTATCTCCATAAGCTTTTGCTTCATTTTCACATAAATTATCAAAAATTGCATTTTTATTAAAAAGCGCTAAGGAAATTTTTTCATCCACAAAATCATCATCAATATGCCCTATCACTTCAGTGATATTATTATCATGATTTTCTATTTTTAAAATAGTTCCCAAAGGCAGAGCTTTTAAGGATTTTTGAGAGGCTTTTAAGGCACATGTGAGTCCTGTTTGAATATTTACCCCAAGGACTGCTTCGCCGTATTTTTTGGTCATAACTAAAGAAGTTTCATGGGCTCTTTTAAGTATTAAAATAACTTTAGCACTTGGACGCTTTTTTTTAAGAGGGAGTAATTTTGCTACAACTATATCAGCATAATTTGCTCCTTTTAAATTTTTATTTTCTATGAGCAAATCACGCTTAAAAGCAGGATTAAAACTTTCTAAAAATCCCGTTCCATTAACAGAAATATCAATCTTACCAAAAGTAAAGCCATCTTTTAAATAGTACTTGTTTTTATAAAATTTAATAATATCACAAGTTAATAATTCTCTAATGATTTGCTTGTTTTTATTGGTAATTTCATCAGCATTTAGACCATAGCTTAGTTGATTAAATAATTCTTTCATAAGACTCTTTATAGTAATTTTTCAAAACTTAAATTTTATCATAAAAGGATTAAATTTATATTTTTTAGTTATAATCTTTGCTTTAATTTTAATTTTAGGAGTGCATAATGGCTGTGTCAATTTATTATGATAAAGATTGTGATATCAATTTAATAAAATCAAAAAAAGTAGCTATTATAGGTTTTGGCTCTCAAGGTCATGCTCATGCTATGAATTTAAGAGATAGTGGCGTAGAAGTGATCATAGGCTTAAAAGAGGGTGGACAAAGTTGGGCAAAAGCTCAAAAAGCAAATTTTATAGTAAAAAGTGTAAAAGAAGCTACTAAAGAAGCAGATTTGATTATGATTTTAGCTCCTGATGAAATTCAAAGTGAAATTTTTAATGAAGAAATTAAACCTGAATTAAAAACAGGTAAAACTCTAGCATTTGCACATGGATTTAATATCCATTATGGACAAATTGTTGCTCCAAAAGGTATAGATGTGATTATGATAGCTCCTAAAGCTCCAGGTCATACTGTAAGGCATGAATTTAGTATAGGTGGTGGTACTCCTTGTTTAATTGCTATCCACCAAGATGAAAGTAAAAATGCTAAAAATTTAGCTTTAAGTTATGCTAGTGCTATAGGTGGTGGTAGAACAGGTATTATAGAAACGACTTTTAAAGCTGAAACTGAAACAGATTTATTTGGCGAACAAGCGGTGCTTTGTGGAGGACTTAGTGCTTTAATCCAAGCTGGTTTTGAAACCTTAGTTGAAGCAGGGTATGAACCTGAAATGGCGTATTTTGAGTGTTTGCATGAAATGAAATTAATTGTAGATTTGATTTATCAAGGTGGTATTGCTGATATGAGATATTCTGTTTCTAATACTGCTGAATATGGAGATTATATCACAGGGCCTAAGATTATTACCAAAGAAACTAAAGAGGCTATGAAAGGTGTTTTAAAAGATATACAAAATGGAAGTTTTGCTAAAGATTTTATCTTAGAAAAAAGAGCGAATTTTGCAAGAATGCACGCAGAGCGTAAATTAATGAATGATTCTTTGATAGAAAAAACAGGACGCGAACTTCGCGCTATGATGCCTTGGATTAGTGCTAAAAAATTAGTTGATAAAGATAAAAACTAATTTGAAAACTATAAATAAAAAATACAAAGTGCTTTTAGCACTTTGTCTTGTTATATTTGGAATTTTTCTTTTTGCATTTGGAGCTTTGTTTTTAAAAAAAGAAGAAAATAAAGGTTTAGATTACAATCAAACAATAAACAAAAAAGAACCATTATCTATAATAGAACAAGAAAATAATTTTAGTTTTAATGATATAAATTTGACTTTAGAAAATGAAAATTTAGAATTTTTAGATAAAAATATTAGTGAAATTTTAAATTTAAACCCTGTAAATACAGAGTTAAATCAAACCAAAGAAGATAATCAAACTTCAATTTTAGAAGTAATAGATCAAAATATAAGCAAAGAATCAAAAAATGAAGAGCAAAATATATCAGATAAAAGCGAGGATAACAAAACTCAAATTCTAGTACAAAAAAATACCAAGCCTCGTCTAGCAATTATCATAGATGATATGGCAAGTCACACTCATGTAGATATGCTTAAAAAAACAAATTTAAAATTAATCCCATCTTTTTTTCCACCTGATAAACGCCATCCTTATACAGCTGAGTTTGCAAAGGATTTTGACTTTTTTATGGTGCATTTGCCTCTTGCTGCTATAAAATATGACAAGGCAGAATTAAACACTTTACACCCTAGTGATGATATGGAAAAAATAAGCAAGCGCATTGCTTTTGTAAAAGAACAATTTCCAAAAGTAAAATTTATTAACAACCATACAGGAAGTTTATTTACTGCAAATAAGCAGGCTATGGAAAAATTATTTAATGCTTTTAAACAAAATGATTTTATTTTTGTAGATTCAAGAACCATAGGAAATTCTAAAGCTAAAAAATTAGTAAGTCAATTTAATCAGCCTTATATAGCTAGAGATGTTTTTTTGGATAATGAAGATGATATAGCATATATTAAAAATCAACTCAAACAAGCAGTAGAAGAGGCAAGAAAGAAAGGTTTTGCTATAGCTATTGGTCATCCAAGAGAAAAGACTTTTAAAGCTTTGGTGCAAAGTAAAGATTTGTTAAATTCAGTTGAACTTGTATATTTAAATGAAATTTATTGAGAATATTGAAAATTTTAAAAATCTTTTAAATCCACCTTCAAAGATTTATTATAAAGGCAATTTAGAGCTTTTAAATGCTAGAAAAGTAGCTATTATAGGTTCTAGAAAAATGAGCGTTTATACTAAAAATTGTCTCATTGAGTTAGTATCTTTGTTAAAAAAAACTAAGGTTTGTGTAGTAAGTGGTGGGGCTTTGGGTGTGGATATCCAAGCAGCTAAAATAGCTTATCCTCAAACTATAGCTATATTTGCTAATGGACTTGATGAGATTTATCCAAAAGCTAATACAAATGAAATTTTAAATATTTATGAAAATGCATTAGCTTTAAGTGAAAATGAAGCAAAATATAAAGCAAAGCCATATGATTTTTTATTAAGAAATAGGCTTATTATTGCTTTAAGTGAGGTTGTTATAATAGCTCAAGCTGATTTAAAAAGTGGTTCTATGCAAAGTGCAAGGCTTGCTTTGAGTATGAATAAACCTATATATGTATTACCTCATAGAAAAGATGAAAGTGAAGGAACAAATTTGCTTTTAGCCACAAAAAAAGCAAATTTAATTCATAATTTTGAGGAATTTGCAAAAATGTTTGGAGAGCTTTATCAAGAGCAAAGTGAGGATGATTTGTTAAGCTTTTTAAAGCATGAAAATGATTTAGAAAAAGTTTTGAAAAAATTTGGTGATAGAGTTTATGAATATGAACTTGAGGGTCTGGTGGAAATTTCTGGAGTGAAAATAAGAGCTTGCATATGAATACTTTAGCATTAGATATAGGTTTAAAGCGTATTGGTGTTGCTTTGTGTGTTAATAAAAGTATAGCTATGCCACTTGAAGCTATTATTAGAAAAAACCGTAATCAAGCAGCAAATGAAGTAAAAAAGTATATCAAAGAGTATGGTGTAAATACTTTAGTAGTAGGAGTTCCTTTAGGTGGATCTAGCGAGAATGAAATGCGAAAAAGGATAGAACATTTTATATCTTTACTTGATTTTGACAAAGAAATTTTTTTTATTGATGAGAGTTTTAGTTCTAAAAATGCACAAGAACTTGGCATGGTAAATTTAAAGAAAAAAGATGGCAAACTTGATTCTTTGGCTGCATATTTATTTTTAAAGGATTTTTATGGCCTTGCTTGATTTAAATACAGCTTTAGATGAAATTTATACAAAAGAGCAAAAAGAACAAATCCTTCAAAGTTTTAATCAAGAAAAATATGTCAATATTTTTAGAAATTCTTTACTTATTGGTAATGATGAATTAGAAGAAATTTTAAATAATGAAAATATAAAATTTGAAAAAATTGATCCATATTGCTATAAAATACCTAGTATTTTTAAAAGCAAACTAAGCTCAATGAAAGCTTTTAATGAGGGTAAGTTTTATATACAAAATTATTCTTCATATTTATGCGCTAAAACTTTAGGTGTTAAAGCTGGTGAGAATGTGTTAGATATGTGTGCAGCTCCTGGTGGAAAAAGCTTAAATTTAGCTAATTTTATGCAAAATGAGGGTTATTTAGCAAGTTGTGAATTATCTAAAACACGTTTTTTTACCTTAAAAAAAACTATGGAAAATTATCAAGTTAAAATTGCAAAATGCTTCTTAAAAGACGCACGCACTATAGGCAAGGCTTGTCCTTTAAAATTTGATAAAATTTTACTTGATGCACCTTGCTCAACTTTTGCAAAAATGGGTTTTGAAATCCAAAAAAACACAAAAGAAATTAAGCAAATTGCAAATTTACAAAAAAAACTTTTGCATTCAGCATTGCTAGCTTTAAAACATGGTGGAGAGTTAGTATATAGCACTTGTACATTTTTAAGAGAAGAAAATGAGGCAGTTTTAGAAAACGCACTAAGAAATGAAAATTTTAAATTAGAATTGCTTGATTTTGATTTAGCTAATGTTAATTTTATTTACTCAAGAAGTGATGAATTTGATTTATCACTTGCTAAAAGAGTTTTGCCAGATGACTATGCAGATGGGTTTTTTATAGCAAAAGTGAAAAAACATTAAAAATCAATAAATTTAAATGTGAAAAATATTTTTATTTATAAAACTTAAAGTGCTATTTTTAGATACTTAGAAGACAAATTCACATTGTGAAACTCTTGTGAATAAAATATCAAAATTTTGAAAGCTTAAATTAAAGTAGTAGTAAATAAATATAATAAAAAATATATTAAAGACAAATAAGCACGAGGCTTATTTATCTCTTAAGTTTAATTCGCTGATTAATTTAGTGTAAGCTTGATAATCTTTTCTTTTTAGATAAGATAAAAGTCTTTTTCTTTGACCAACAAGCTTTAAAAGACCTAAACGAGAAGAAAAATCTTTTTTGTAGATTTTTAAGTGTTCTGTTAAATCTGAAATTCTTGCACTTAAAAGTGCGATTTGAACTTCTGGAGAACCTGTATCTCCTTCTTTTCTAGCAAATTTTGCAACTATTTCTGCTTTTTTAGCCGAATCTAAAGCCATAATAGACCTCCTGAGCGGTATTTAAATTAAAAGGTGTAATTATAACCAAAAAACCAAAAAAAATGCTGAATTTTAAAAAATATGAAATTTAATATTTATCGATACTTATTTTTGATATAATAAAAATTTTTATTAATAACCAAAAATAATATATTATATTTATAACTTGAAAGGAACAAATGTTATTTACCAAAGCTAGCGAATATGCTTTATTGTCTTTAATTCATATAGCAAAATCCCAAGAACCACAAGATGTAGATACTATGTCAAACGTTTTGGATATACCAAAAAGTTTTTTAGCAAAAATTTTACAAGCTCTTGCTAAAGATGCACTTTTGAAATCTTATAAGGGTGCTAAAGGTGGATTTATGCTTGTTAAAAAGCCAAGTGAATATACTTTAAAAGAAATTATTAATAGTGTAGAGAAAAAATCTATTAATGTATTTGAGTGTAGCAATGGAATTTGTCCTTCTCAAAAAGAAGATAATTGCAAAATTATGCCTATTTTGGTGAAACTTCAAAATAAAATCGATGATTTTTTAGTTTCTATTACTCTAGAGGATATTATTCAAAATAATGGCTAAAAGGGATATTTTTAGCTTAGTATTGCCTTGGATTGCTCCGCTTGTTGCACCTATTTTAAAGGCAAAGAGTCTAACTATAGTAGCTGTAATTATTGCAATTTTAGCAATTATTATAGTGCCTTTACCAAGTATAGTTTTAGACTTTTTTCTTGCTTTAAGTATTGCAATTTCGGTTTTAATTATTTTAATTTCTTTATATATACCAAAACCTACAGATTTAACAACTTTTCCAACGTTGATTTTGATCATCACGCTTTTTAGACTTTCACTTAATATTGCCACAACGCGTATGATTTTAAGCGAGGGTCATCAAGGTCCAACTGCTGTTAGTGATATAGTGGCAAGTTTTGGTGAATTTGTTGTTGGTGGTAATTATGTTATAGGTATGGTTGTTTTTTGTATTTTGGTTTTGATTAATTTTATGGTTGTAACCAAAGGTAGTACAAGGGTTTCTGAAGTTCAAGCAAGATTTACTCTTGATGCAATGCCAGGCAAGCAAATGGCTATTGATGCGGATTTAAATGCAGGTTTGATTGATGAAAAAACTGCACGTGCAAGACGTCAAGAAATCATAGCTGAAGCAAATTTTTATGGAGCAATGGATGGTTCTTCTAAATTTATAAAAGGGGATGCTGTTGCTGGGATTATTATCACTATTGTAAATTTAATTGGTGGGTTTATGATAGGTTATTTTCAGCATGATATGGAGCTTGGAGAATGTGCTTCAACTTATACTATATTAACAATAGGTGATGGACTTGTTTCTCAAATTCCTGGACTTATAACTTCAACAGCAACTGCAATTATCATCACGCGTGCTAGTAAAGATGAGGATAATTTTGCTGAAGGTTCTATTAATCAGCTTTTAGGGGAATATAAAACACTATTAATTGTAGGCTTTGTTTTATTTATTTTTGCTTTAGTACCTGGTTTACCACATTTTTCTTTGGGCTTTATGGCTTTAGTGTTTTTAGGACTTGGTTATATGATAAAACAAGTACAAGAAGGTAAAATTCAAATCAATGCAATTTCAGCTAAAAAATCCCAAGAAGCTGATGATCAAGAGCAAGCTAAACCTCAAAAACGTAGCGAGGAAGAAATTTTAAAAGAAGAAGAAAATAAAATCACAGATATTTTAAAATTAGAAATTTTAGAATTAGAATTAGGCTATGGACTTATTAAGTTAGCAGAAAGTGAATTAACAGAGCGTATTAGATCAACAAGACGCAATATAGCTCAAAGTTTAGGCTTTTTAATGCCAAAAATTAGAATTAGAGATAATTTACAATTAAAGCCTAATGAATATACTTTTAAACTCAAAGGTGTGGGTATAGCTAGTGCTGAAATTTATCCTGATAAATATCTAGCTATGGATAGTGGATTTATCACTGAACCTATCGAGGGCATAGCTACTAAAGAACCTGCCTTTAATTCTGATGCTTTGTGGATAGAATCATCTTTAAAAGATGAGGCAACACTGAATGGTTATATTGTAATTGATCCAGCAAGCGTGATTTCAACCCATATGAGTGAGCTTATAAAAGCCAATGCTTCAGAGCTTTTAACTAAACAAGAGGTTCAAAATTTATTGGATAAAATCAAAAATGATTATCCTATCGTGGTAGATGATTGTTTAAGGGTTGCTAGTATAGGTTTGATTCAAAAAGTTTTAAAAGCTTTACTTAAAGAGCATATTCCTATTAAAGATATGCTTACGATTTTAGAATCAATTAGTGATATAGCTGAAGTAAGCAAGAGTTTGGATATGATTATTGAGCATGTAAGAGCTTCTTTAGCAAGAGCAATTACAAATTTATATGTAGATGAAAAAGGGCAAATTAGCTTTTATATTTTTGATGCAGCTGCTGCTGCAAAGTTAATGGAGCATGTGCAGTTTAAAGATGGTTCGTATCATTTAATGATAAATGTAGCTCAAACTGGTGTTTTAGTGGAGGCTTTAAAAGCTGAACTTGCAAGTGTAGCAAATACAAGAATTAAGCCTTTCTTGCTTTGTGTTGAGCCGCAACTTAGAAAATTTATAGCCGATATTTGCTCTAATTTTGGTATTAATATTACGGTTTTAAGTTTTGCTGAGATTGCAGAAAATACCAAATTTGAAACAGAAGGTATCATAAAAGTTGATAATTTATAAAGGAAAAATATGAAAATTTATCATCTTTCACATACGGATTTAGATGGCTATGCTTGTCAGTATGTGCTAGATTTTTATTTTAAGAATTGTTATTTTTATAATTCTAATTATGGTAAAGAGATTAATGAAAATTTTAATGTGATTTTTAAAAATATAGAGGAAGATTTAAAGCAAAATCCTAATGAAGAATTTGTGATTTTAATCACGGATTTAAATTTAACTTTAAGTCAATGTGAAGATTTTCAAAAAGCTATAGAAGGTAAAAAAATCAAACTTTTACTTTTAGATCATCATCAAAGTGGCTTAGAATGTATGCAAAAATATCCTTGGTATTTTTTAGATGATAAAAGATGTGCTACTAAGATTGTTTATGATTTTTTTAGTAAATGTTATGGCGAAAATAAAGCTTTGTCAGAATTTGTAGATGTGGTAAATGCAGTAGATATTTGGTTGAGTGAAGATGGGAATTTTGAACTTGGAAAAGTATTGCTTGGTATGGTTTCTGGAGCAAAAGAAATCAATAGAGTAATGTTTGCACAAGAAAATATCAAATATCTTTTTTATCTTTTTGATGTTTGTAGAAAATACATTCATCAAAAAAATGCTCATATTAATTTAGATGATGATTTGCATGGCTTAAAAAAATCTTTTTTCAAAAAAGAAAATGATGACACCTTAAGCAATTTAATTTCTAAATTTGTGGTAGAAAGACTAAGTGTAAATAAGGAAAAATTTAGTGTATTCTATAAAGGAAGTAAAGGTTTATTAACTTCAAATATAGGCAATACTTCTGTAATTGGAAATGATTTTTTAATGCAAAATCCTGATTTTGATTTTTTTGTTGATCTTAGTTCAAGAAAAACCTTAAGTTTTAGAGCAAATAATAAAATCGATGTGAGTTTGATGGCTAAAAGCTTGGTCAATGGGGGAGGGCATAAAAATGCTAGCGGTGGATTGTTTGCTGCGTATAAAGATAGCTCTAATTATGATTTCATAAAAGCACAATTTGTGGATTTGATTAAAAGCAAAGAATTAAAGGAAAATAATGAAAACAAATCATGATTTTAAAGAAGAAATAGAAAATTTACAATATGAATTAAGCATAGTTTTAGAGGCAATGCTTTTGTTTGCTGGGGTAAAAAGAGCAAAATTAGAAAAAGCAATTGAGGTTTATATTGATTGTATTGATGAAGTTTGTCATAATACCCAAAAAGAAGGAGTTGATGAGATCTTAGAAGTAGTAGAGTACTTAAAAAATCATCATAAAGATTTATTTGAATGAAAATTTTATTATTGCTTTTTGCGGGAATTTTTTCTTATGCAAATATCTATGAAGATTTAAGTGATTTTGCTTACAATAAACAAAACACGCTAAATTTAAGCTCAAGTCAAGCTTTATTTTTAGAATACAAACAAAACAAACAAGCTTGTGTGGATATAGTGCTTGCTAAAAATAAGGCTTTCGTGGTTAAAATTTATCCATTGTGTGAAAATCTAAACGAAAAAAGTCTAAATGAATACTTAAATACGCAATTTATAAGTTTATACACTAAAGATTTGTCAAAATTAAGAAAAGAAATTATTGATATTAAAAATATAATGCGTGATTTTATGATTTATTATACCTTACATCAATCTTTTGCAAATGAAATTAAGAAAATGAGTAAAAATGATAAACTACAAGCGTATAAACTAGATGAGAAAAAAGGTGGAAAAATTCTTTACAAGGTTAATAATCAAGCTTGTGTAATTTTTGATTTATATTTAGATGAAAATTTGCAAGCTAGTATGCAAGTAAGTGGAATGGAAAATTTGGATAAAACTTGTATGGAATTAATCTCATCCCCTGATTTTAAAGACTTATCTTTCACAAAAGAGGGTATGAGAAAATATAAATTAAAAAACTAATCTAAAAAATCTTAAATAATACAACTTTAAAATTCTACTTAAAGCCATTTTTTTTCTTTCTATATTGGAAAACACATAAGCTTCAAGATCTTGCTTTTCTCTTAAAGTAAGATTTTTCATTATTGTAAACCTTTTAAAAAATATTGCTAGACGCAATTATATTATCTTTTCTTTTAAAAAAACTGAAAAATAAGTTTTTATATATTATATTTAAATGACTAAATAAACTTTAGTTATATAGACTAAATAAATTTAAATATTTTTATTTAAAAATAACTTGACATTATTATACTAAAGTTGTATAATTATTTTGTCACTTAAAAACATTGAGTGCTAAATTAAAAAAACTAAGGTTTTATAGTGAAGTCTTATAGTAAAAAAGATTTAATTTTAAAAACCATCATTGAGACCTATTTAGAGGGTAATAATCCTGTGGGTTCTAATGAGTTAAATCATAAAGTTAGCATACCTGCTTCTACTATAAGAGTTTATTTTAAAAAATTAAGTGATGAAGGTGTATTAACGCAACTTCATATTAGCAGTGGTCGCATACCAACTTTTAGTGCTATGAAGGCTTATTGGTATGAGCAACTTTGCGAAAATGAGATTGTGATTAATGATCTTGCCTTGTTGGAGTTTTTGCTTGATAAGTTTGAAATTTATACCTTAGTTTATGGTGGCGATGAGCTTATTTTGCAAGATATTGCCAAGGTTAATGATAAATTTATCATACTTGATTTTGGACAAAATGAGTTGGTTTTAAGATTTAGTCAAGATGGTTTTATTTTTTTGCAAAGACTTGTAGGACTTGATCTAAAAAGTATTGAAAATTTAGCTTTTAGAGTTGAGTTTAAAGAGTTGTTAGAGAAGATAGCTATGCTAAAAGAAGCTATGGTTTATTATAGATATAATGAGAGCAAAGCTTATCAAATTTATCAAAATGATGAATTTGCTAAGCTTTTATCTCCTCAAATTGGATTTTATTTTAACGATAAATTGCAATTTGATCCTTTGTTTGAAGAGGGTTTTATGGGATTAAAGCTTAAGGGTACATTTTTAGGTAAAGAATCTAATGTGGTTTTTGCTGGTAGTGTGTATTCTGATTTTAAAACAATGTTAAATATTATAAAGGAGGCTGCGTGAGCGAAGAAAAGCAAAATGAGCAAATGCAAGAAGAAGCAGTGGAAAATTCAGAAAATCAAAACAATGAATTAGAAAAACTTCAAGCAGAGTATAATGAGTTAAAAGATACTTATTTAAGAGCAAATGCTGAATTTGAAAATATCAAAAAAAGAATGGAAAAAGAAAAAATTTCAGCAACAATTTATGCAAATGAAAGTTTTGCTAAAGATTTGCTTGATGTAGTTGATGCATTAGAGGCGGCTATTAATGTAGAAGCTAATGATGAATTAAGTTTAAAAATCAAAGAAGGGGTTCAAAACACTTTAGACTTGCTTTTGAAAAAACTTGAAAAACATATGGTTAAAGTTATAGAAGCAAATGGTGAGTTTGATCCAAATTTACATGAAGCAATGTTTCATGTTGAAAGCGCTGATCATGAAAGCAACCATATCGTTCAGCTTTTACAAAAGGGCTATATGATGAATGATAGGGTAATTAGATCAGCAAAAGTTAGTGTTGCAAAATAAAATTTAATAAAAAGGATAAAAAATGGCAAAAGTTATAGGTATAGATTTAGGTACAACAAATTCTTGTGTGAGTGTGTATGAAAGAGGTGAGAGTAAAGTTATCCCAAATAAAGAAGGTAAAAATACTACTCCTTCGGTAGTTGCTTTTACAGATAAGGGAGAAGTTTTAGTTGGAGATAGCGCTAAGCGTCAAGCTGTGACTAATCCTGAAAAAACTATTTATTCTATAAAAAGAATTATGGGTTTGATGATCAATGAAGAAGCAGCAAAAGAAGCTAAAAATCGCTTACCTTATCATATCACAGAAAGAAATGGGGCTTGTGCGATTGAAATAGCAGGTAAAATTTATACTCCACAAGAAATTTCAGCGAAAGTTTTAATGAAATTAAAAGAAGATGCAGAGGCTTTCTTGGGTGAAAAAGTAGAAGATGCGGTTATTACTGTTCCAGCGTATTTTAATGATGCACAAAGAAAAGCTACAAAAGAAGCAGGGCAAATTGCAGGATTGAATGTATTAAGAATTATTAACGAACCAACTGCAGCAGCTTTAGCTTATGGACTTGATAAAAAAGAAAGTGAAAAAATTGTAGTTTATGATTTAGGTGGTGGTACATTTGATGTTACCGTGCTTGAAACAGGTGATAATGTTGTAGAAGTTTTAGCAACCGGTGGTAATGCATTTTTAGGTGGCGATGATTTTGATAATAAGTTAATCGACTTTTTAGCAAATGAGTTTAAAGATGAAACAGGTATTGATCTTAAAAACGATGTAATGGCTTTACAAAGATTAAAAGAAGCAGCTGAAAATGCTAAAAAAGAATTAAGTTCAGCTAATGAAACTAATATTAATTTACCATTTATCACAGCTGATGCAAGTGGTCCAAAACACTTAACTAAAACTCTAACAAGAGCTAAATTTGAAAGTATGATTGATGGTTTGGTTGCTGAAACTATTAGTAAGATTAACGAAGTAGTAAAAGATGCAGGGCTTGACAAAAATGAAGTAAAAGAAATCGTTATGGTGGGTGGTTCTACTCGTGTTCCACTAGTACAAGAAGAAGTTAAAAAAGCTTTTGGAAAAGAGCTTAATAAATCAGTAAATCCTGATGAAGTTGTTGCAATAGGTGCAGCAATTCAAGGTGCGGTTATTAAAGGTGATGTTAAAGATGTATTATTGCTTGATGTTACTCCACTTTCTTTAGGTATTGAAACTTTAGGTGGTGTGATGACTAAAATCATCGAAAAAGGTACAACTATACCAACTAAAAAAGAACAGGTTTTCTCAACTGCTGAAGATAATCAAAGCGCAGTTACTATCAATGTTTTACAAGGTGAGAGAGAATTTAGCCGTGATAATAAATCTTTAGGAAATTTCAATCTTGAAGGAATTCCACCAGCACCTCGCGGCATGCCACAAATTGAAGTAACTTTTGATATTGATGCAAATGGTATTTTAACAGTTAGTGCAAAAGATAAAGCTACAGGTAAAGCTCAAGAGATTAAAATCACAGGTTCAAGTGGACTAAGTGAAGAAGAAATCAACAACATGGTAAAAGATGCAGAGCTTCACAAAGAAGAAGATAGAAAACGCAAAGAAGCAGTAGAAGCTAGAAATGCTGCTGATAGTTTGGTACATCAAGTAGAAAAATCTTTAAGTGAGCTTGGAGATAAAGTAGGCGATGATGATAAAGCAAATATCCAAAAAGCTTTAGATGAGTTAAAAGAAACATTGAAAAATGCTAATGCTTCTAAAGAAGAAATCGAAGGCAAAATGAAAGCTTTAAGTGAAGTTTCTCATAAATTAGCAGAAAATATGTACAAAAAAGAAGAACCAAATGCTCAAAAGAAAAAAGATGATGATGTAATTGATGCTGAAGTTGAGTAAAAACTAAACTAGAGGCCTTGTTGCTTCTAGTTTAATCAATATATTTTTTACAATCTTCCTTAAAATAATTTCTATCAAATCTTGCAAAATTATCATTATTTGGCACTTTATAACATTCGCTGAAATTTTTTGCCTTAAGAATTTTGACATAAAAACTAGGAATGGCTATGTTGTTTTTAATGCGTTTTGGCTTATCATCATAAAGTACTAAATTTAAGACTTCTAATTCTTTATTTTTCTTTGCTAAATATCTTTCTCTTTGTTCGATTTCATTCCAAATTTCTGCATTAATATCTTTTTTTTGCGGAGTTATGTTGCTCATTAAAAAAGTGCTAAGTTGGGCTTGTGGGGTCGCATTCATGGATTGATTTGGCACGACATGCCCTCTTGTATAACCACTTCTTAGATAATCCTCCCAATAAGTTCTGTATTTTTTAGGTATATTGGTATCTTCTTGAAATCTTGGGCGTTTTTTGATGTGTCCTTGATTTAAAATTTTAGCTTCTAGTTTATAAGCAATAGCCTTAGTGCCTTTATAATTATAATCATAACAATTAATATAATAATATTTATCCATTAATAAAGAGCAGTCTTTAAAATAAGCTTTAAAGCTAGGATGCAATTCATATTGGGTATAAGCAAAAGAGCTTAAAGCTAAGGCGCAAAGTGTTAAAACTTTTTTCATGCTAAAAGCTTTCTTACCATTTCATTAAGTCTTTTACCATCAACGCTTACGCCAAAAGCTGCTTTAGCTTCTTTCATCAAAATACCTTGTTCTTTTAAAGAGCTAATTTGTAATTTATCTATAAGTTTTTTTAGCTCACTTTCTAATTCCTCATCGCTAAGTTGTTTTGGCAAATAAGCACTTAAAATAGCTACTTCTTGGAGTTCTTTTTGTGCTAAATCTTCTCTAGAGCCTTTAGAAAAAGCCAAAGCTGCTTCATTTCGTTTTTTAATCTCACTCGCAATGATTTTGTATATTCTTTCATCACTAAGCGTAATTCTCTCATCAACTTCTATTTGTTTAAAGCTAGCATTAAGCGTTCTTAAAGTGTTTCTTTTAAAATCATCTTTATTACGCATAGCTTCTTTAATATCTTCTAAAATTTGATCTTTTAAACTCATTTTTTCTCCTTTAAAATTTGATATTTTTAAAATGTGCTATACACACACCTTCTCTAACACCATCATCAATCACAATGAGCTTTTGATTATTAAATAAAGCAAAAAGTATCATTGAGCCTGCTATGAGGTATTTTTTTCTATTTTCTCCAAGATAAATTTTAGCTTTTTCTTGTTCTAAATTCCAAATTTTTAATGCAAAATCAAAAAAATCTTTGCGTTTGAGTATTTTACCATTTACACTTTCTTCTAGGTAATCTTTGTATTTTATGTTTTGTTTATAAGCACAAAGTGTGGTAGGTACTCCTGAATTTAGTATGAAAAAATTCCCTTTTAATTTTATATTTTTACTAAGATTAAAAGCTTTTAAGGCAAGTTGCTTTAAATGTGCAGGGTAGGGGCTTAGATGAATTTTTAATTTTTCATCTTTAATATGCGCAAGATTTTGTGGATATTTTTTTAAAAATCTTACATAAGCACTTGGTTTTATGGCTTTAAAATGCATTCTTTCATAAAAACTAATAATTCCAAAATCATAACTTTTGCTAAACTTATCATTTGAAATTTCACAAGAAGCACCACCTAAATCACAATAGTTTAGGTCTTTTCTAAAAAGTTTAAGAGCTTTAAGACGCTCTTGCATACCCAAAATACTTAGTTTTGCTTCGGTTTTTGCATCGATTAATTTTACATCAAGTTTAAATTCTTTTTGAATTTTTTCAAAAATAAACTCAGTATTTTTTGCTTTTCTAAAAGCAGCTGTGGCGACTGCTTTGGCTTGGCTTAAGTCATAATTTTTTTCTTTTAAGATTTTTAAAGCGCTAAAAATTCTTTCTATAGCTTCATCACTAATGGTATCATTTTGCATATTTTTAGCTGCCCCTATGATAAATTCTTCGCTTTTTAATTTATTAAAATTCTCATCCATTAAAACAGCTCTTAATGTATTTGAACCCATATCAATACCTAGCACTAGCTCTCCTTAAAAAATTTAAAGTATAATAGCAAAAAACTTATAAGGAAAACTTATGCTTTTAGGGGTTAATATCGATCATATAGCAGTTTTAAGAGAAGCTAGAAAAGTAAATGATCCTGATTTACTTGAAGCTGCATTTTTGAGTGCAAATTTAGCTGATCAAATCACTATCCATGTAAGAGAAGATCGTCGCCATGCTAATGAGTTTGATTTAGAAAATATTTTAAAATATTGCAAGTGTGTAGTGAATTTAGAATGCTCTATTGATATGATAGAATATGCTTTAAAATACAAACCCTCACGCGTTACTTTAGTACCTGAAAAAAGACAAGAGCTTACAACAGAAGGTGGTTTAAATTTAGACAATGAAAAACTACAAGAAGCTATTAATGCTTTAAAGCAAGAGCAAATCGAAGTTTCTTTATTTATTGATCCAAATTTAGAAGATATCAAAAAATCATCTTCTTTAAATGCTGATTTTATAGAGCTTCATACAGGTTTGTATGCTAATATTTATAATGCATTATATACTAATATCAATCAAACTTCTTATGCATTGCCTAAATTAATTTTAAGTAAGAATGAACTCAAAAAGCTTTTAGAAAATGAACTCCAAAGATTAAAACAAAGTGCAAGTTTGGCTAAGAATTTAAATTTAAGAGTAGCTGCTGGACATGGGCTTAATTATAAAAATGTAAAAAATATTGTAGATATTTTAGAGATAGAAGAGTTAAATATAGGTCAAAGCATAGTAGCAAGATCGGTTTTTGTGGGCTTAGAAAAAGCTATATTGCAAATGAAAGCTTTGATTAAAAGATGAAAAAAATTGCTATTAGTATAGGGGATTTAAATGGCATAGGTATACAGATTTTATTAGCTTGTCATGATGAGCTAGTAAAAATTTGCGAACCTTATTATTTTGTACATTATGAATTATTTCAAAAAGCAAGTAAGCTTTTGAAAATAAATCCTAAATCCAAAATCAATTTAGTTGAAATTTCTAATGCTTCAAAACCACAATTTAGTTTTAAAGAAGAAAAAGAAAATTTTTTAATTTATGAGTTTTCATATCAAGCTAGCAAAATTATTGATTTTGATTTTGAGTTAAATCCTGCGAATTTAGACGCTAAAAGTGGGGTTTATTCTTTTTTAAGTTTTGAAGGAGCTAGTTATTGCACGCATTTATTTTTAGATGCTTTGGTAACTTTACCGATTAATAAAAAGACTTGGCAAATGGGGGGAGTGAACTATAAAGGTCATACTGAGGCACTAAGAGATTTTTTCAAACAAGATGCTATTATGATGTTAGGGTGTGATGAGCTTTTTGTGGCTTTGTATACTGAGCATATGGCTTTAAGAGATGTTTATAAAGAGATTAAGGCTTTTGAGCTTGCGCAATTTTTAATTAATTTTTATCAATGCACTTTATTTGAAAAAATTGGAGTTTTGAGTTTTAATCCTCATGCAAGTGATAATGGCGTAATAGGCGGAGAAGAAGAGAGGGAAATAAAAAAAGCTATAAGAATGGCAAATGTATTTTTAAAAGATTACACGTTAAATTTACAAAATTTAGAAAATGAAGATTTTTTAAGTCAAAAAGAAAAAGAGTTTTCTTATAAGGAAAATATTTATTTAAGTGAGCCTTTAGTGGCTGATAGTGCTTTTACCCCTTTTGCGTTAAGTAAATGCAAGTATTTAGTGAGTATGTACCATGATGTAGGCTTAGCGCCTTTAAAGGCTTTGTATTTTGAAAAAAGTATTAATGTAAGTTTAAATTTACCTATAATTCGTACTAGTGTTGATCACGGAACAGCTTATGATAGGGCCTATAAAAATGAAAAAATTAATTTACAAAGTTATATGCAAGCAGTGAAATCTGCTTTGCAATTTTTAAAAATCAAAGAAAAAACTAAGTAAAAGTTACTAAAATTAATTCATTGAAATAAATTCTTAAGGAGAATGCTTGAGTAAAGATAATGCTATTGCATTTTTTATTTTTATTGTGAGTGTTTTATGCTTTTTTGTTTGGGGGTATAATTATATTCCTAATAATTCCATGATATTATTTATCCTTGCTAGTGTATTTGGTATTTTCATGGCCTTTAATGTCGGTGGTAATGATGTTGCAAATTCATTTGGTACTAGTGTGGGTGCTAAAACAGTTACTATAAAACAAGCTTTGATTATTGCAGCGGTATTTGAATTAAGCGGAGCTGTGTTTGCAGGAGGAGAAGTAACAAATACTATAAGAAGTGGTATAGTAGTTTTACCTGATGGAATTAATCCCATGGTATTTGTATGTGTAATGCTCTCAGCTTTGCTAAGTTCAGGAATTTGGCTTTTTGTAGCGACTAAAAAAGGACTTCCAGTTTCTACTACTCATAGTATTATAGGAGGTATTGTAGGCTCAAGTATTGCTATGGGCTTTGTATTTTTTGATCAAGATCAAGCATTATCTATGGTAAATTGGAATGGTATTTATAAAATAGCTATGAGTTGGGTTATTTCGCCTTTGCTTGGTGGGCTTGTGGCGTATTTAATTTATGCTTATATTTATAAAAAAATTCTAAAGCCATCAGAAGAAATAACTCTTGTGGTAAAAGAAATCAAAAAAGAAAAAAAAGCATTTAAAGAAGAATATTTTAAAAATTTAAAAAACAAAAGTCAAGAAGAGCAAATCAAAGAACTTAGTGCTATTGTTTTAGATGATGATGAAAAAAGAAGTGAATATAAGTTAAAAATCAAAGAATTAAAAGAAAAAGAAAAAAACATAGATGTTTTCTCAAGAATGAAATTTCATGTTCCTTTAATAGCAGGTGTAGGCGCATTGACTATTGCTTCTATGTTTTTATTTAAGGGTTTAAATAATGTTTCTACTTTAGATGTAATGCAAAATTTATGGATAGTTTCGATCATTTCTATTTTTGCTTATATTGTTACTTTAGCGGTTGTGAGATTGATGAAAAAAACGCAGGTTAATAAGACCATAGAAAAGATTTTTTCGTGGTTTCAAATTTTTACTGCTTCAAGTTTTGCTTTTTCACATGGAGCTAATGATATAGCTAATGCTCTTGGGCCATTTGCTGCTATTTTAGATGTACTTAAAAATAATACCATTAATCCTAGCTCACCAGTGCCTTTTGCTGTAATGCTTATGTTTGGCATAGCTTTAGTTATTGGACTTTGGTTTTTAGGTAAAGAAGTTATTCAAACTGTGGGTTCAAAACTTGCTGAAATTAAACCAACAACAGGCTTTAGTGCTGAACTTGGTGCAAGTATTGTTATACTTTTAGCCACTCAACTTGGAATTCCAGTTAGCTCAACCCATATTTTAATCGGTGCAATTTTAGGTATAGGAGTGTTTAATAAAGATGCTAAATGGGCTATGATGAAGCCTATTGGTTTAGCATGGGTGATTACTTTACCAGTTGCTGGAATTCTTTCAAGCATTATTTTTATTATCTTTGTAAATACAATCTTATGAGTTTAAACTCATAAGATGTTTTTTAGCTTCATCTAAATTAGAACTATTGATAAAATAATCAATTTTTGCAGGTTTTTTATATACTTTATCATAATATTCAAAAAGCATTTTTACACAAAGTTCTAAATTGTTTTCTTCATAATTTTGACAAAGTTTCATTTTGAAATCTTTACTGATATAAGGTGATATTTTTTCAACACATTGATAAAATACTTTTTTATCCATAGGAGTGTAGTTTTTTAAAACTCTTTGAATGCGTAAATTCGTGTCGCATTCACACCAAATTTTCTTAGCTTTTTGCATGCTATTGTATAAATTTAAAGGAATAGTTAAATTTCCAATTTGTCTGCTTTCAGCTTCTATAAAACAAGTTTTATGAGTATAATCTTTTAAAAAATAAAACAACTCATCTTCAAAAGCTTTTTGACTTGGTTGTTCTCCATAAATTTTACCAAAACTTGATCCTTGGTGGTTAGCTAGTTTTTCTAAATTTAAAGCATTGTCTAAAGTTTGGATTAAATCACTTTTACCACTTGCTGTATTACCACAAAGACATAAAAACTCAATATTTAAATCTTTGGTAAAAAACTCACTCACATAGCTTCTATAAGCTTTATATCCACCTTCTAATCTTACAACCCTATAACCAAGTTCAGCTAAGATTAAAGCAATGGCTTTTGATCTTTTACCACCCCTTGCACAATAAATTCCCACTAAAGAGCCTATTTTATAATTTTGATAAATTTTATTAATATGCTCACTCATATTTTTACAAATATAACTTGCACCTTTTGCTTTAGCTAGGCCTTTGTTTTTCTTATAAAGTGTGCCTATTTCTTCAAATTCATTATCATTGAGTGCGTAGTAGTTTTGCGCAGATTTTATATGAGCAAGTTTGTATTCTTTAGGACTTCTTACATCGATTAAAAGATCAAAATTAAATTTTAAAAAATTTTCAAAATCAACTTCTTTATACATAGTCTTTAAAAGCTTTACATAAGGTGGTATAAACTTTTTCTAAATCACTCCCGCAAACTCTAGTTTGCCCTATGGTAGTGATAAAATTTGTATCGCCTTGCCATCTTGGGATTAAATGATAATGACAATGTGGTGCTATACCAGCTCCTGCTGCACTGCCTAAATTCATACCTATATTAACACCCTTAGCGTGAAAGTTTTCTTTTAAAATTTTAACTCCAATACGCACAAAATGGCTAATTTCTAGCCATGTATCATTACTTAAATCTTCTATATTTTCTAAATGCTCATAAGGGATAATCATAAAATGACCCGGACTATAAGGGTATTTATTCATAATACCAAAACATTCTTTAGCTCTAAAAATCACCCCAAGTTTTTCATCTTCATTAAGTTCATGCTTGCAATGACAAAAAGGGCAAAAATTTTTATCTTTATTGTTAAAATAAACATCCCTCCAAGGTGCGTATAAATACTCCATCAACTCTCCTTTATGCAAGCATGTAGATTTTTAATATTTTTACTTATAAGAGCTTTATTTTTTGGTATCAAAGGCAATAGCTTTTCATCTTCTAATAAAAAAATTCTAGCTCCTGCTAAAATAGCATTATTAAGATCGCTTTTGCTTTCAAGGTAAAAAATAGCCTCTAAGCCAAGATGTATTGTAAAATTATAGAGTTTTTTTAGTTGCATAGTTTTTAGCATTTTAGGAAATACAATAAACGCATCAGCTCCATACACCAAGCTTTCTAAAATTTGATATTCATCAAAAATAAAATCAAATTGCACAATAGGTTTTTCATTATAGCGCCTAAAAAGACTTAAATTTTGTATGTCTTGATGAAGCAAAGGGCTTGTTGGTAAGATGATGGCATCAAAATTTTCATGATTAAAATTTAAATCTTTAGAATATAAAAAATGTGAAAGTTTTCCTTCAAGTAAAAGTGTATAAATATCTTTAGGATAAAAGGCATTAGAAGCTAGACTTCTACCTAGCATATCATAAGGAAAAATTTCTTTTTTATTTTCAAGAATTTTTTGTGTTTTTGAAAAATGATTTTTTAAATCTATTGTTTTAAACATTTTTCAATGGCCTTTAAATGCTCTTTACTTTCATCTGAGCTTGAAAATTCTTTATCATGCAGTGTTTTTTGCAAAATTTCATAAGCCTTTTTGCAATCTTTAAGTTTATAATAGCCCCAAGCTAAAGAATCAAGATAATAAAGATTTTGTGGTTCTTGTTCAAGTGCCCAGCCTACTAGCTCCATACCTTTGGCTATATCAATATCATATTCAATCAAGGCATAGCCATAGTAGTTTTGATATAAAGCATCACTGCGTACATCTACGCTTTGTTCAAATTTTTTCATGATAGAAGCTAGAATTTTTGGGTCCGTGACTTTTTTACTTTTAGGATCCATATGAATTTCAAATTCTAAAACACCTGCCATAGAAAGATATTTTTTATCTTTACTAAGTTCATAATGTTTTAAAGCTATTTCATAAGCTTTTTTATAATCTTTTGTTTGTGTATATAAGAAAATTTTAGTATCAGGATCTATGTTATATTTTTGGGTTAAATTTAGAGCTTGAGTATAATTTTTTTCTTGTACTAGTAATTCTATCATAGCGTAGATGTATTTAATATCATTGTTGAGTTTATATAGCTTTTCAAGGGTTTGAATACTTGCTTTATAATCTTTTTGCTCTTGATAAATTTTTAAAAGTAGGGTGCATGTTTTAAGGGTGCAATGTGAGTTTTTTACAAATTCTTCTAAGGCCTTTTTGGCTTGGTTGATATTTTTATTTTTGATATTAATTTCAACTATTTTAAGTAATAAATTTTCATGCTCAAAAAGCTTATAAGCAAGATTGTATTGCTCTAAAGCTTTAGTGTATAAAGCTTTTTTGGCAAAAATATCGCCTAATATTTCATAATTTCTATAATCTTGTTCCTCTTTAATGAGTTTATAAAGTATAGCTTCAGCTTGTTTATAATCTCCTATTTCAAAAAAATATAAAGCATTTAATCTTGCAATGGCTGTGTGTTCTAAAAAGTCTTTAGAAGCTTTTAAAAGCTCATCTTTTTGTTTTAAATTAGCACTTAAAGCTAAAAGTAAAGCCTTTTGTAAATAAATACTTTCATTATTTTCATGAAATAAATTTGTATAAATATCACATGCTTTTTGAAATTGTCCATGCTCTTCATAAATAAGTGCTTGTAGGATTTTATCTTCTCCTTTAGCTAAAGCAAGGCTTGTTAGGATAAAAACTATAATTAGTGAAAGCAAACCCCTATACATTCTTTTTTTAACTCCTCTTTGTGTGTTTTAAAATACTCCCAAAATGGAAAAGTTCTACATTGTTTTGGTCTATGCTTGTAAATTAAACATTTTTTATACATTGTATCAAAAAAAATACAACGATAGCCATTTTCATACTTTGCTTCTTTAAAGCTATATTTAAACCCAACTTTGATGAGGTATTGTTCTTTAAAGACTTCAAAGCTTAATTTTAAAAAACTAGCAATAGCTTCTAGTTCTTCTTTGCTAGCATAGATATATCCACTTTCTCCAGTGCAACACCTCCCGCCACATTTTTCACAAGCACTTTCATCAAAAGAATAATCAAAACCTTTTTCACACATCATAGCTTATAGTTCCTGTATTTTTATAAATTTCACTAATTTTTGGATTTAAAACATCATTTTCATACATAAAAAGCGTAGGCATTATCGCACAAGGGCTTTTGCTGTTTTTTTTAATATGCATTAAAACAAGTCTTGCGTTAGTTTGTGTATTGGTATGAATGCATTGAAGTGAAACTAGTTTTAGTTTAAATTGTCTTAAATAAGCACAAATTGCATCTATAAAACTTGCCTCATAACACATAAAAAAACTACCATTTGGTTTGATTAAAGTATTTATTTTAGCAAACATCTTCTCAAGTGGCATAAATTCTTGATATCTTGATATACATAAATGTAAATCTTGGCTTTTTTGCGTATTTTTTTTATAAAATGGAGGGTTAGAGATTAAAAAATCAAATTTTGTATTACTTTTATAGTTTAAAAAGTCTTCACAAATGCCTTGAATTTCAAGTTTATTTTCTTTGGCATTTTTATAACTTAGTTTGATATTTTGCTCTTGGATATCTAGTAGATAAACATTTGAATTTGGAAATTTTTGCTTTATCAAAAGTCCTAAAATTCCACAACCACATCCTATATCAAGGATATTTCCTTTTAAATTATATTTAGATAAAAAGTCAAAAAGCAAAAGACTATCGTTATTATAGCGATAGCCTTTTGAATATTGAAAGAGTTTTAGCATTTATAAAGATGATCGCAGATTTTAAATGAATCATTTAAACCCACTACAATAGAAGCTCCGTTTTTACTCGCTATATCACCTGCTACGAATAATCCTTTTACATTGCTTTCTTTATTTTCATCAAAGCTTGGTACACCTTTTTCATCAACTTCTATAGAGCATTTTTGTAAGAAATCAAGTGGAGTTGAACCACCAATAGCATAAATAATACGATCATAAATCTCATTTGTATCATTAGTAAAATTTACTTTAGCTTTACCGCTTTCATCTTCAATGCTAGTTATATCTATGCCAAGTTTTGCTTTTATGCTGCCTTGCTCAAAAGCTTTTTGAATATCTTCAAGATTGATATCGTTTAATCTCGAGAAGGTTTCTCTTCTATAGCAAAGTGTCACATCATTATTTTTAGCTAAATCTATAGCATATTCTGCTGCTGAATTTCCACCACCTACAACTAAGATTTTTTCACCTTGGCTTGTTGAGTTTGCATTAAAATTGATGATTTTAGTTAAAGTTATAGGTAGAGTATAGCTTGGTTTATTTGGTTTACCCATTCTACCTATGGCAATAACTGCATTTTTGCAAATATAATTTTCATTTGCAGTACTAACGATGAAATTTTCTCCATCTTTTTTAATGCTTTCAACTTCACTAGAAAGTTTTACTTCAAGGTTATGTTCTTTAATGGCATTTTGGAAAGTTTCTATTGTGCTTTCTCTAGTCCCATCTTCAAAATTTATATGTCCGTGATTTGTACTATCGCAACCTTTATAAGCTTTGTCTACTCTTTTACCTTCTTTGTAAAATTTTACTAAGGTTTGACAAATCGCATCAGCTTTTTCTAAAACAACAACTTCTTTATTTTTTATTTTAGCTTCTACTCCTGCTGCAATACCTGCAGGACCAGCGCCGATAACTACCATATCAAAAATTTTCATTATTTCCCTTTTTTAGTATTTTTAATATGTAAATGTATCAAAAAAATGATAATGAAATATAAAAATTATCTGTAATTTTTATATTTCATAGAATTTTTATCGTAATTATATTTTATTTAATTAATAATTTTTTTTAAAAAATATCTTAAATGTGTAAAAAAATATATCAATTTTTAATTTTTATCTAAAAATATTTATTTTTGAATAAAAAAATAAAAAAATCATATATAGTATAAAAAAGGAGGTTGGTTGATGTATCAAAATGAAAAACATAGTTTAAAAAATAATTTTTTTACACTTTTACTGTTATCTTTTTGTGGATCTATTATTTATGGTTTGCCTTATTTTAGAAAGTATTATTATGATGATTATATGAGTCTTTATCATTTAAATAATTTTGAAATGGGGCTTTTGGGTAGTGCTTATGGATTGCTTGGTTTGTTTTCTTATGCTTTAGGAGGTTATTTAGCAGATCGTTTTGCACCAAAAAAATTATTGATTTTTTCTTTAATTGCTACAGGGTTTGGTGGTTTGTTGCATTTATATTTTACTTCTTTAAATGCGCTTTTGATTATTTATGGAATCTGGGGAATTACTTCATTATTAACTTTTTGGCCTTCTTTGATGAAGATAGTAAGAAGTTTGGCAAATTCTAAAGAGCAAGCAAAAGCTTATGGAATTTTTGAAGGTGGTAGAGGTGTTGTTGGTGCTGCACATTTGGCTATAGCTACAAGTATTTTTGGATATTTTCAAACAAAAGCTTTAGCCGCACAAGGTATAGAAATGGTTATTATTTTTTATTCTATAGCTCCTATTGCAAGTGCTGTTTTATTATTTTTTCTTTTAAAAGATGAAGTTAATGAACAAAGCGAGAAGATTAAAATCAAAGATTTAGTTTTTCTTTTGAAAAATTCTGCTCTTTGGCTTGTGGTTGCTATTACTTTTTGTACCTATTTTTTTAATATGAGCTTTTATTATTTTACTCCTTATGCAAGTAATGTGATAGGGGCTTCTGCTGTTTTTGCAGCTATTTTAACAGTATTAGCTCAATATATTCGTCCTGTTTCTTCTGTGGTAGGTGGGTTTATAGCAGATGGATATGGAAAGGCTAAAATAATGATGATAGGCTTTATTTTAATGGGAATTGGTGTTATTTTTTTAATGCTTAGTTCAAAATTAAATGGATTTTTGCAAATGAGCGTTTTAACTTCTGCTTGTGTGGTAATTTATGTAGCTATGTATTCTAATTTTGGAATTTATTATTCTTTACTTAGTGAGGGAAAAATTCCTATTCATTTAGCAGGTATGGCCATAGGTATTGTATCTACTTTTGGATATTTACCTGAGGTTTTTGCACCTTTGCTTGCTGGAGATTTATTAGATAGATATCCAGGTGTAAAAGGTTTTCATATATATTTTACTATTATGATAGCTATGGCTATTTTGGGTGTAATGTTTTGTTTGATTTGGATTAAAAAATACAATAAAAAGGAGATGAAATGAAAGAAATTATTTTTGATTTTAAAAATAAGGTTAGAGTGATAGAAAATGAATGGATAGTTTTAAAAGATGGCACCAAACTTTCATCACGAATTTGGCTTCCTCAGGTAAAAGAAAAAGTTCCTGCTATATTAGAATACATTCCTTATAGAAAAAATGATGGAACAAGAGGTAGAGATGAGCCTATGCATGGATATTTTAGCGGTAATGGCTATGCGGTTGTTAGAGTTGATATTAGAGGAAGTGGGGAATCTGATGGTTTATTAGAAGATGAATATTTAAAGCAAGAACAAGATGATGCCTTAGAAGTTATTGAGTGGATAGCAAAGCAAGAATGGTGTAATGGAAATATTGGTATGATGGGTAAATCTTGGGGTGGATTTAATTCTTTACAAGTTGCAGCAAGAAGACCTAAAAATTTAAAAGCTATTATAGTGGTAGGTTTTACTGATGATAGATTTAATGAAGATATTCATTATAAAGGTGGATGTTTGCTTAATGATAATTTTTGGTGGGGTAATATCATGCTTGCATATCAATCACGCTTTGTTGATCCAAAAATTGATCCAAATGGTAGAAATAAATGGCTCAATAGGCTTGAGAATATGCCTTTATGGCCCACATTGTGGCTTGAGCATACTTTAAAAGATGACTATTGGAAGCATGGATCTGTTAGAGAAAATTATGATGATATACAAGTTCCTGTTTTTGCATTAGATGGGTGGGCTGATTCTTATACTAATCCTGTTTTTACTCTAATGAATGGTTTAAAAGTTCCAAAAAAAGCTATCGTTGGTCCTTGGGCTCATGTTTATCCTCATGATGGCTCTCCTTTACCTGCAATGGGCTTTTTACAAGAAGCACTTAAATGGTGGGACAAATGGCTTAAAAATGAAGAAAATGATGCGCTTGAAGCTCCTATGATACAAGCATATATTGAAAATAGCTCTAAGCCAAATTCAAAAACAGAGAAAGTAGAAGGTCGTTTTGTTGGTTTAAATGATTTTAAAAATGATATTAGCTATAAAAAATACTATTTAAATCCGTATAAACTAATATGCAAAAAATCAAGTGAATTTATCAAAATCAACACTCCATTAAATCATGGGCTTTTATCCGGAGAGTGGATGGGGGCTGGTGTTTTAGGAGAAAGTCCTAGTGATCAAAGGCTAGATGATGGGATGGCAGTTGTTTTTGAAAGTGATTTTTTAGAACAAGATTTAGATATTTTGGGTTTTCCAGTTTTAAATGTAAAAATTGCAAGTGATCAAGAAAAAGCTATGCTCTTTGCTCAGCTTAGTGAAGTTAGAGCTGATGGTTTTGTAAAAAGAGTAAGTTATGGAGTGATCAATCTTGCATTAAGTGATGATAAAGAGCAATTTATACCTTTAAAAAAAGATGAATTTATCCAAAAGCAAATCAAACTTGATGCTTGTGGATATAGATTTGCTAAGGGTTCTAAGATAAGATTATCATTAGCGAATTCTTTTTGGCCTATGTTTTGGCCTATGCCAAAAATTTCAACCTTGACTTTAGATTTAAATGAGTGTGAATTTAATTTGCCATGTTTTAGTGGTCAAGATAGCGATAAAATCAATATGCAAGCACAAAGTGCTCCTTTGACCCCAATAACACTTTTAGAAGAAGGTAGGGTAGATAGAAGCATTTCTTATGATATTTTAAACGATACTTGGACTTGTATTACAGATGGTGTTGGTGGAGTTTTTGGAGAAGGTATTTATAGGTTTGATGAGGTTGATGTTTTAGTAAAGCATAATTTAAAAAGAGAATTAAAACTTCAAAATGAAAACCCATTAAGCGCGCAATATACCATTACTCAAACAATGCAAATAGGACGTGAAGGTTGTATGATGGAGGCGGATATAATCTTAACACAAACTAGTGATTTGGAGTATTTTTATATTAAGGGAAAAATAGCAGTCAAAGAAAACGATAAGCTTGTTTTTGATAAAAAATATGATTATAAAACTAAAAGAAATAGTTTGTAAAATTTCCCAAAGTAAAATTACTTTGGGAATTAATTTTCTTGTAAGATTTTAGCTAAATCTTTAGCGCCCTTTAAATCCACTTTACCAGAACCTAAAAGCGGAATTTGTTCTACTTTAAAATATTTACTTGGTTTAAAAATAGCAGGCATAGTAGAGTTTTTAATCACTTCGCAAATTCCATCAAAATCTTGCTCTTGACATTCTACTAATAAGCATACCATTTCACCTTTTTTATCATCATCTAGTGCCACTGCACAAAATTTTACTATATCTGTATTGATAAATTTAGCAATTTCTTCTTCTAAAGCTCCTAAAGATATCATTTCTCCACCAATTTTTGCAAAACGAGAATAACGATCTACTATATATAAAAAGCCATCCTCATCTACATGACCTTTATCACCGGTATTATACCAGCGTATGCTATCGATTTCTTTGATAACTTCATCGGTTTTTTCTTTATTGTTTAAATAGCCTACCATAACCTGATGGCCACCAATGAGTATTAATCCATCTTCTCCATGATTTAAACTTTCATAAGTAGATGGATCTACTATGCGTATAGCACTTCCTGGTAAAGGCATACCTACGCTACCTTCTTTATTTGCACGATGTAAAATCCAATAATCAGGATCAAATTTATTCGGTAAATTCACACTTGCAACCGGAGTGGTTTCAGTAGCTCCATAGCCTTCAAAAATAGGTTTTTTAAATTTCATTTCAAAGGCGCTTCTTACTTCGCTTTTGAGTTTTTCAGCACCTGAGACGATAATCCTTAAGCTTTCAAACATAATCGCATCAAGTTTTTTATTTCTTGCATAAATACCTAGAAAAGTTGAAGTAGCACACATAATGCTAACATTATTTTTTACTATAGCTTTTGCTACACCTAGCGCATCTGTTGGATCAGCATGTGTTATGCTTTTAATCCCTTCTAATAAAGGCATAAAAGTAGTTACAGTTAATCCAAAAGCATGAAAAGGTGGCAAAGAAGATAAGACAACATCTTCATTTTTTGCACATAATACATCTGAAATTTGAGCTATATTGCTTAAAATATTGCGATTATTTAACATTACTCCTTTAGGCGTTCCTTCGCTACCACTACTAAATAATATAGCAGCTATGGCAAGGTTTTGTTTGTTAGGTGCAAATAATGCTTTTATTAAACAAGTAGGTAAAATACTTACCAAAGCAAGTATAGAAAAGATTTTGAGTTTTTGTTTTTTAAAGCTTGCGATAACATCTTCCATAAAAATGATTCTAACATGCTCTTCAAATTCTAGTTTTATACCTTTATTTTCTAATTTTTCCATAAATTTTCTAGAAGTATAAATTTGTTGAATTTGAGAACTTTGAATGGCTTGATTAATCGCTTTTACACCTGCTGTGAAATTTAAATTTACCACGATTTTATTGGCAAGTAATACAGCTAGATTACAAAGAGAGCTAGCCATAGAAGCAGGGAGTAAAATTCCCACGCATTCTTCTTTTGGAGCATAGCTTCCTTGGGTAGGTTGTATATTTAGCTCATGCGATTTATTTTTTATGAAAGAGCTAAAAACTAAACTTAAAGCAAGCATTTTTCTATAAGTAATACCACCTATTAAAGGATCAACAATAGCTATTTGACTTAAATTTCTTTTAGCGCTATCTATCCAAGCTCTGGCTATAGTATGCATACTTTCACATTGAGATTTCCAAGCAATAAAAGAAAGTTCAAAAACTTTTGCTTTAACCACTTCTTTTTTAGTGTGTATTGGTAAGCTTTTTCCAAAAGCAATAGCGATTTTTCTTTTGCTTATTTTGCGGTTTCTTGCTGAAAATTCTTCATCACTTCTTGAAAAAGCACTTCCCCAAAGTCCTCTAATATAAAAAGGCAAAATCACTCCATCTTGTTCTTCTAATTTTGAGCAAACTAACTCAAATCCACCTTTAAATTCATTAAGCTGTCCATGGCGTGAAAGTACTCCTTCTGGGAAAAGACAAACTAAATTTCCATTTTTAATATGCATAGCAATAAGCTCTAAGCTTGATTTGCTAGAAGCACTTGAAACAGGAATAACTCCAAATTTATCAAGAAAAATTTTAATATACCACTTAGAATAAATGCTTTTTTCCATAACAAAATAAATTTTTCTTGGTATAGCCATTTGTACAATAGCCCAATCTATAAAAGATATATGATTACCAAGCAATAATGCTCCACCTTTTTCAGGAATATTTTCAAAACCTTCTACTAATAAACGATAGCGTTGAAAAAACGCTATGCTCATTAATAAACGCACCAAAGAAAAAGGCAATTTACTTAGCACATAAATGCTTCCAAAAAATGCCACAGCGATGATAAAATAAAACAAATTTATCACTTCAAATTTAGCATATGCAACAAAAGTAGCTAGTGCTAAAAAGCCTAACATAAAAATATTTTGTATAAAATTATTACCCGCTAAGACTTTTCCTAGTTCATTTTCTTTTGCATGAAATTGTATGAGAGAATTTAAAGGTATGATAAAAAATGCCCCGCTTAAACCAAAAATAAAAAATATCACACTATAACTTAGTAAGTTTTCTAAAAATGGCATTAAAATGCTCATTAGAAAAATCCCTAAAGCACCTAGTGGTATAAGACCTAATTCGATATAATTTTTAGAAAACTTACCACTAATAAGCGATCCTATAATCACTCCTATACCAGAAAAAGCTAAAGAGCATTGTACGTAAAAGGTATTTTCTATGAAAAGATCATTTTTTGCATATACAGGAAAACTCACTAAATAAAGTTGTGATATGGCCCAAAAAAGTGAAATTCCTACAATGCAAAGCCAAATGATTTTATGAGAAAATATTGTTTTTAAATTAGAGGCTAAAAGCTTTCCTTGAAAATATTGTTTTTTATCAAAACTTAAACTTTTATCTTCTTCTTTTAAACAAGGAAGTTTATAAGCTAAAAAAAGTTCTAATAAAGCAAAAGCTATTAATACAAAACCCAAAGGTGCAATTTGTATTAAAATATCTGAAGGAGTGTTAAAATTTGGATCAAAAAGCATTTCAAAGCTTAGAGAAAATACCGCCATACCCGCTAAAATAGCCACAATACTTACTGCGTTTACAGCTCCATTTCCCATAGCTAAAAGCTCTTTTCCTACTAATTCTTTTATAAAACCATATTTTGCAGGAGAGTATAAGGCAGATTGTACTCCCATGATAAAAGTCATTACAAAAGCAAGCCAAAATGCTCCAAGATAATAACACAAACAAATAATACAAGTTAATATTACTGAAAATAATGCAGATATTTTCATGATTTTATTTTTAGGAAATTTATCTGCTAAAAATCCAGAAGGTGAAAGCATAAGGATAAAAGGTAAAAGCATCAAAGCATTAACAATAGCAGTTAGAAAAAGTTGGGTGCCATCTTCATAAAATTTATAGATAGTGTTTTGTATAATGATTTTGTGTCCTAAATCTACAAAAGCATTAATAAAAGCTACTGCTAAAAATGGCAATACGCCAAAAATCTTTAAAAAATTTCCTTGCATTTAAAACTCCATTTTATTTTAAAAATATTATTTTATTATATAAAATTTAAATGGAGTTTTGATATTTGATTAATCTTTAAATTCTACCACTTCATTAAATGCAAAACGAGCTTTTTCTACGCTAGTATTTTCTTGGGTATGTCCTAAAGTAATGAGCATAGAAACTCTTTGTTTAGTGGTGTCTAAATTTAAATATTGATTGATTTTATCTTTATCAAAGCCACCGATAATACATGAGCCCAAATTTAAACTATAAGCAGCGTTGATAATATTTGCAATAGCAAGATAACTTTGTTCTTTGGCATAAATAAAACTTTGTTCTAAATCCATTGCGTCTAAAAATGGCTTATAAGTTTGCAAGCGTTTGTTTAACTCTTCTTGGCTTAAACCTCTCTTTTTTAGTTTTTCTTCAAAATAATCTTTAAAATCAGCCCTTGAAATTACAACTATAATAGCAGCACAATTTGCTACATGGCTTTGATTATTAGCTATTTTAGCAATTTCTTTTTTATGTTCATCTTTTTGAAAAACTAAGAATTTCCAAGGTTCAAGTCCTAAGGAACTAGGAGATAATCTAGCGCATTCTAAGATATATTCTAAATTCTCTTTAGAAATTTTTTCTTGGGTGTAAGCTCTAATAGAAGAGCGATTTTGCATTAAATTTAAATAATCTTGCATTATTTTTCCTTTTTTTGATTTATCTTATATCTTATAAGCTTTAAAATTGTTAAAATTATATTTTATTGTTACAATTTTATTTTTACTTCATACAAATGTTTTATTATATGATTTTTAAAGGATTAAAATGAAAAAAATAATTTATTTAAGCATATTTTTGATTATACTCATTATAGGGGTGTATTTTTTCTTTTTTGCAAATAAGGAAGAATATAATTATCTAACTTATGAAGTTAAAAAACAAGATATTACTCAAAGTATAGAGGCAATAGGCGAAGTTTATGCAAAAACACAAGTTGATGTTGGTGCGCAAGTTAGTGGGCAAATTACTAAACTTTATGTAAAATTAGGTGATCATGTTAATGAGGGTGATTTAATCGCACAAATTGATAAAGATAAGCAACAAAATGATTTAGATATTACCAAAGCTCAGCTTGAAAGCGCAAAGGCAAATTTAGAAAGCAAAAAAATCGCTCTTGATATAGCTACTAAACAATACCAAAGAGAGCAAAAGCTTTATGCCAAAAAGGCTACTTCCTTAGAAAATCTAGAAAATCTTAAAAATACTTTTTATGCCCTAAGGGCAAATGTGGCTGATTTAAAAGCTCAAACTACTCAACTTGAAATTTCTTTAAAAAATGCTCAAAAAGATTTAGCTTATACCACTATAACTGCACCTAGTAAGGGTGAGATTATTAATGTAGCAGTTGAAGAGGGGCAAACTGTAAATGCAAACCAAAATACACCAAGTATAGTGCGTTTGGCTGATTTAAGTGAAATGGAAATTCGTATGCAAATAGCTGAAGCTGATATTAATAAAATCAGTGTTGGAAAAAAGGTTAAATTTAGCATTTTAAACGAACCTGATAAAAAATACGAAGCAACTATTTCAAGCATAGATCCAGCAAATACTACTATAAGTGATGCAACAAGTAATACAAATTTAAACTCAAACTCAAGTACTAGCGCTAGTGCTGTGTATTATTATGCAAGGGTTTTTGTAAAAAATGATAATAATTTTTTACGTATAGGTATGAGTACAGAAAATGAAATTGCCATTAAAACAGAAAATAATACTTTAGTTATACCAACTTTAGCTATAAAAAGCGATACAAGTGGTTATTATGTAGAAATTTTAAAAGCCAATAATATAAGTGTGAAAACACCTGTTAAATTAGGTATTAAAGATAGTTTAAATACTCAAATTTTAGATGGTATTAATGAGGGTGATTTAGTTATCATAGGTAAAAATAAAAAATGATATGCTTAGAAAATATACAAAAAAAGATTAATAATACAACTATTTTAGAAAATATTAATCTTTATATTCAAAAAGGAGAATTTGTAGCCATTATAGGACAATCAGGAAGTGGTAAAACCTCTCTTTTAAATATTATAGGCACACTTGATGAACCAAGTAGTGGAAAATATTTTTTAGATGCATATGAAGTAACTAATTTAAGTAAAGATGAAAAGGCAAGGATTAGACGCGAAAAAATTGGTTTTATTTTTCAAAGATATAATTTGCTTAGTCTTTTAAATGCTAAAGATAATGTAGCCTTACCTGCTGTTTATGCAGGTAAAAACAAACATGAAAGATCACAAAAGGCTAAGGAACTACTTTCTTTTTTAGAGCTTGATCATAAAGAATTATCAAAGCCAAATGAACTAAGTGGCGGGCAACAGCAAAGAGTTTCTATAGCAAGAGCTTTGATGAATGGTGGTGAGCTTATTTTAGCAGATGAGCCAACGGGTGCACTTGATTCTAAAAGCGGTAAGATAGTTTTAGAAATTTTAAATAAACTAAATGAGCAAGGACACACTGTAGTTTTAGTCACTCATGATAGAGAAATAGCTGCTAGAGCAAAAAGAGTTATTGAAATTAAAGATGGTAAGATTATAAGTGATAATGGTGTAAAAAAAGCAGACGAAATAAAAGCTAAGTTAATGCCAAAAGAGAAAAAAAGCTTTAATTTGCTTAAAAATCAGCTTTTTGAAAGTTTGAAAATGTCCGTAGCTTCCATTGTAGCACACAAGCTACGTTCTTTGCTTACCATGCTTGGTATTATCATAGGTATAGCTTCAGTAGTTTGCGTGGTTGCTTTAGGGCTTGGAGCCCAACAAAACATACTTGCTTCTATTAGCTCCATTGGAACTAATACCATAGAAGTTGTTTCAGGGCGTGGCTTGGGGGATATTCGATCAGGTAGAACAAGGCTAAATTTAAGTGATTTAAAAACCTTAAGTTCTTTGCCTTATTTAGAAGCAGTGGAAGCTGATGTAGGTAAAGTGGGGGTTGTAACTTATAAGAATAATTCTTTGCAGGCTAGAATTTATGGAGTAGGGCCAAATCATCTAAGACTTAGAGGTTTTGTGATGGTAGATGGTAGATTTATTAATAATGAAGATATAAAAGATAATACTAATATTTGCATTATAGATGAAAATGCTTTGAGAATTTTATTTGATAATATCAGTGCTAAAGATGTTTTAGGTAAAAGTGTGATTTTTAACAAGCAACCTTTAACCATAGTTGGTGTTTTAAAAAAAGAAAGAGACAATAAAGGCTTTAGGGCTGATGAAAATACTATTAAAATTTATACTCCTTATTCTACTTTGATGAATAAAATCACAGGAGATAAGCAAATAAGAGCTATAGTAACTAAGGTAAAAGATGAGGTAAATCCTGCTTTAGCTGAAGAGGCTATGGTAAAAATTTTAGAAATTAAACGCGGAAAAAAAGATTTTTTCACTATAAATTCTGACGCGATTAAAAATGCTATTGAGGAAAATACTGCTACTTTAACTTTACTTATTTCCTCTATTGCAGTGGTATCTTTGATAGTAGGCGGCATTGGTGTGATGAATATCATGCTTGTTTCGGTGAGTGAGCGTACAAGGGAAATTGGAGTTAGAATGGCTATTGGGGCTAGAAAAGAAGATATTTTAATGCAGTTTTTAATAGAAGCTGTATTGATTTGTTCTTTAGGGGCTATTTTTGGAGTAATGCTTTCTTTTATCATTATTGAAGTATTTAATTCTTTAAATTTTGGTTTTACAATGATACTTTCGTTAAATTCAGTATTTTTAGGGCTTTTAAGTTCAGTTTTAATCGGAGTGGTTTTTGGATTTTTCCCAGCAAAAAATGCAGCAAATTTAAATCCTATTAGTGCTTTATCAAAGGAATGAGATGAGAATATTTTTATTATTTTTTATAGCCTTTTTTTTAAATGCTTGCGTAGGAGTAAAATTAGAGCAAGTATTTCAAGAGCAAATAAAAAAAGAATATTTTGAAGATTTTAACGCAAGTAAGGCTTGGTGGGAAAAATATAATAATCAAGATTTAAATAATATCTTAAAAGCTATTATTGATAATAACAAAGATTTAAATGTAGCAAGAGTTAATTTTTTAAGCACTTTAGCTAGATATAAGCTTTTAAATTTAGATCTTTATCCTACTTTGAGTGGAAATTTAGGTGCAAATATAAGAAAAAATTTAAACAATGGCACAGAAATGCATAGTTTTTCAAATGGCATTATATTAAATTATGAGCTTGATATATATGGAAAAATTTCAGATCAAGTTGCTAGTTCTGAATTTTTAGCAAAAGCAAGTGAATATGAGTTACGCTCTTTAGAGCTTGATACGATTAATTTAGCGATTAATAGTATTTTTGAATTGATTTATTTTAATGATGTAGATCGCTTACTAAATAATCATTTAAAAAATCTTGAGCAAATGCTAGAAATTTATACTACTAAATTTGATTATGGCAAGGTTGAGTATATTGATCTTTTAAATATCAAAAAGTCTTTATTAAATACTAAACAAAACATCATTACAAATTTGCAAAATAAAGACTTAACACTTAAAAATATAAAAGATTTGTTAGGTAAAGATGATGAGTTTTTGATTAATAAAATGCTAAATTATACTCTTGAAGATTTTTCATTGCAAAAAATTAATTTTGATATAGAGCTAAAAATACTTGCTTATAGACCACAAGTTCAAGCAAAACTAAATCAACTTATGGCTTCTTATAAAGATTATACAAGTGTGCAAAAAAGCATTTTACCTAGCATAAAAATATTGGGAAATTTAGATGGGAGTGATAAAAATTTTGATGAGAGTTTTAAATTTTTAATCTTAGGTGGAAATGTTGTTATTGACTTACCATTTTTAGACTTTTATAGAGTAAGACAAAATGTAAAAATTTCTGAATTTGCATACCAAGCACGCTTATATGAGTATAAGGATACATTGCAAAGAGCTATTCATGAGTTTAAGCTTTGTTATGAAAATGATAAATACTATAATGATTTGTTAAATTTAGTAAAAGACATTAATATTAATCAAGCAAAAATTACACAATTATATTTTGAAAAATATGAATTAGGGCGTAATGAGCTAAAAGATTATCTTGATGCAGATGCTTTGCTTATTAATTCACTTCAAGAGCTTAATAGAGCAAAACTATCTTTGCTTAAAAATATTAATTTGTATCATAATATAGTCTTGATTTCAGAGTAAAATAGACTTAAAAATGTTTCATTTTGTAATATTTAAGTAAAGAGTGGTATTTAATTGCGTTGTTTTAAAGTCATTTAGAATACAATTGAGAAATAAATCAAACAAAGGAGAGGTATGAAATTTGATTTTTATGCAACGCTAGTTACTATGGTTATAGTATTGCTTCTAGGCGTTTTTGTCATTAAAAGGGTAAAATTTCTTCGTGATTATAATATCCCTGAACCAGTTGTTGGTGGTGGAATAGCTGCGATTATTCTTTTAATCTTACATAGTTCTTTTTCATTAAATATTAAATTTGATGAATCTATGAAAGATCCACTAATGCTTGCATTTTTCTCAAGTATTGGTTTGTTGGCTGATTTTGCTTCACTTAAAAAAGGTGGTAAAAAGTTAGCAATTTTTTTAGTAGTAGTTGTAGGTTTACTTTTTGCACAAAATATAGTTGGTATAGGTGTGGCAAGTGCTATGGGACAAAATCCACTTATGGGGCTTATAGCAGGTTCTGTTACAATGAGTGGTGGTCATGGTACAGGTGCAGCTTGGGCAGCTGAATTTATCAAAGAACCTTATTTATATTCTAGTGCAACTACTGTTGCTATTGCTTGTGCAACTTTTGGACTTATTTCAGGTGGTATTATAGGTGGTCCTGTTGCAAGATATTTAGTCAATAAATATAAACTAGTGGTTCCAAAACAAAATGATGATAAAGATGCGATTTTAAATTTCCAATCTCCAGAAAAAGAAAGATTGATCACTCCATCTTCTTTTATAGAGTCTTTAGCATTAATTGCTTTATGTTTATTAATAGGTAATGCTTTATCTACTTATATTAAAACAAATACAGGTTTTACTTTGCCAACTTTTGTGTATTGTCTTTTTGTAGGTGTTGTTTTAAGAAATGTTTTATCAGCTACAAAAATTCACCATGTGTTTGATAGAGAAGTTTCAGTTTTAGGTAATGTAAGCTTATCTTTATTTCTAGCTTTAGCGTTAATGACTATTAACCTTTGGGATCTAGTAACCCTTGCACTGCCGATGTTGGTAATTTTAATAGTGCAAGTTGCTATGATGGCTGCTTTTGCTATATTTGTAACCTTTAGAGTATGTGGAAAAGACTATGATGCAGCGGTTTTAGCAGCAGGTCATTGTGGTTTTGGTTTAGGTGCTACTCCAACAGCTATGGTCAATATGCAAACTGTAACAAATCACTATGGTATGAGCCATATGGCATTTATTATTGTACCTTTAGTAGGCGCATTTTTCATAGATATAGTAAATGCCTTAGTGATTAATGCTTTCTTGTATCTACCATTCTTTCATTAAAATCATCTAGCACTAAATTGGTGCTAGATTAAATTTTTTTATCTTTACTCTTACATAAATGATTTAAAAAACACTCTTTACATAAAGGATTTTTAGCCTTGCATGTATAGCGTCCAAAAAGCACCATAGCTTGATGAAGATAGTTTAGATTATCTTTAAAAATTTTAGTTAAGTCTTTTTCTGTTTCTTCAGGAGTTTTAGCTTTGCTAAGATTAAGTCTGTGAGAAACTCTAAATACATGGGTATCTACAGCCATACAATTAGCCCCACACCATTCTATCATCACCACATGTGCAGTTTTTTGTCCTACTCCTGCTAGAGTTTTTAAATCTTGCTCGTCCATTGGAATTTCACCATTAAATTGCTCGCAAACTGCTTGAGCCATTTTGATTAAATTTTGTGCTTTATTATTATAAAATGAGCAAGAATTAATCAAAAGCTTTAAAGATGATAAATTTGCTTTAGCTAAATCTTGCACGCTAGGATAAGCTTTAAATAAAGCCGGCGTGATGAGATTGACCCTTTTGTCAGTACATTGTGCTGAAAGCATAACACAAACTATAAGCTCGTAAGCATTGCTAAAAACTAATTCTGTTTTTGCTTGTCCAAAATGCTCTAAAAACAATTTTTTAATTTCTAAATTTCTTTTCATAAACTTATTGTATGTTAATCGGCTTTAAATAAAGTTTAGATATAATAAAATCAACAAAACTATTTCAAAGGAAAAACAATGAAAAAAATTTCTTTAGTTGCCGCGGCTTTATTAACAGGTTTAAGTTTAAATGCTGCGGTGGTTGCAACCCTTGATGGAAACAATATTAGTGATACAGAGGTAAATGAGTTTTTTGCTCCTATGTTAAGAGGTGCTAAAATCACTGATTTGCCGGCTGAACAAAAAAAAGCAATTATTGATCAATATATCATTCAACAACTTGTATTAAAAGATGCTAAAGCTCAAAAAATAGAAAATGATCCTTCATATAAAGAAGAATTAGAGCGTGCTAAAGAAGCTATTTTGGTAAATATCTATCAAAAGAAAATTTTTGATTCAATTAAAAACAATGATGCTAAAGCTAAAAAATTCTATGAAGCAAATAAAGATAAATTCACTAAACCAGCTCAAGTAAAAGCTAAACATATTTTAGTAACTAGTGAAAAAGAAGCTAAAGATATTATTGCCGAGCTTAGTAAGCTAAGTGGAAAAGCTTTAAATGATAAATTTGCTCAACTTGCAAAAGAAAAATCAATTGATAAAGGCTCTTCAGCTCAAGGTGGTGATCTTGGTTGGTTTGCTGAATCAACTATGGTAAAACCATTTGCTGATGCAGCTTTTTCTATGAAAAAAGGTACTATTTCTAAAACACCAGTAAAAAGTGATTTTGGATATCATATTATCCTAAAAGAAGATGCTAGAGCAAAAAGTACTATGAGCTATAATGAAGTAAAAGCAGGTATTGAAAGCAATATCAAAATGGAAGAATTTAAAGAACTTATGAATAAAAAAGCTCAAGAACTTCTTCAAAAAGCAAAAGTGGAATACAAATAATGGGTGTATTAGATCTTGTTAAGCCAGGTGTTTTAAGTGGTGATGATCTAAATATCGTATATAATCATGCAAAAAAAGAAGGATTTGCCATCCCTGCGGTAAATGTCGTGGGGACAAATTCTATCAATGCGGTTTTAGAAAGTGCTAAAAAAGTTAATTCACCTGTGATTATTCAATTTTCAAATGGTGGAGCTAAATTTGTAGCAGGAAAAACTTGTCCAAAAGCTGATGTGCTTGGTGCTATAAGTGGTGCAAGACATGTGCATTTAATGGCAAAAGCTTATGGAGTTCCGGTAATTTTACACACAGATCATGCTGCCAGAAAACTACTTCCTTGGATTGATGCTTTGATTGAAGCAAATATTGAGTTTAAAAAAGAAACAGGCAAACCTTTGTTTAGCTCTCATATGATTGATTTAAGTGAAGAGGATTTAGAAAGCAATCTAAGTACTTGTGAAAATTATTTAAAACAAATGTCTGAACTTGGAATTTCTTTAGAGCTTGAGTTAGGATGTACGGGTGGTGAAGAAGATGGAGTAGATAATACTAATATCGATAATGCAAAATTATACACTCAGCCTGAGGATGTAGCACTAGCTTATGAGAGACTTTCTAAAATTAGTGATAGATTTTCAATCGCAGCTAGCTTTGGTAATGTACATGGAGTATATAAACCAGGAAATGTAATTTTAAGACCTGAAATTCTTAAAAACTCTCAAAATTATGTAAAAGAAAAATTCAATCTTGGCGAAGAAAAACCAATCAATTTTGTTTTCCATGGTGGTAGTGGTAGTGATATAGAAGATATCAAAGCAGCACTTAGCTATGGTGTGATAAAAATGAATATTGATACAGATACACAATGGGCTTTTTGGGATGGTGTTAGAGAGTATGAACTTAAAAATAAAGCTTATTTGCAAGGACAAATTGGTAATCCAGATGGAGAAGATAAGCCAAATAAAAAATATTATGATCCAAGAGTATGGCTTAGAGCGGGCGAAGAGAGTATGATCAAACGCTTAGAGTGCGCTTTTAGCGATTTAAATTGTATCGATAGAAACTAAGAGTTTTATAACTCTTAGTTGATTTTCCTGTGAAGATTTTAAATTTTTAGAGTAAAATTAACAAAGGTTTATAAAATGGAAGTTAAAACAACTGATGATTTTTCTGATCTTGTATTACCTGAGGGAAAAGGTAGTACAGGGATTGTTGCTTATTTAAAGATTATTTTTATCCCTGCTATATTGTATATTTTAGTGCTTTTAGGATATTTTGGAAAAATTGATTTTAAAGTAGAATTACATAGTGTTGTAATGATAGGGATTATCTTTTTGGTGGCTTTGATCTTTGCTAGACACAGTGCTGATTATGCTTCAAGTATTTTTGAGCAACAAAAAGATGAATTTAAGCTTATATTAAAACGCTATATTATGAAGCATTTTTTAGTTATAGGTAAAGAAACAAAGTCAAATGCTAGTTTTGATGATTTTGCTTATACTTATGTAAAAGATTTGAGAAATGAAAATTTTGCTTCTGTGGGTGCAGCTATTTTTCCTATGCTTGGTATTTTAGGAACTTTTATAAGTATAGCCATGTCTATGCCAAATTTTAATTCAAGCGACACAGCAGGTTTAGAACAAGAAATTTCAGTTTTATTAAATGGAGTAGGAACAGCTTTTTATGTATCAATTTATGGAATTTTCTTAGCGCTTTGGTGGATATTTTTTGAAAAATACGGCAGTAGTAAGTTCCAAAAACTTCTAAATCGTCAAAAAAATGCAACAAGCGATTTTTTCTGGTCTAAAGAAGAAATTGATAGAAAATATCTTCAAGAAAGTTTGCAACATTTTGAAAAAATAGGCACGATTTTTGAGCATGTGAGTAATGAGGAATTTTTTAAAGAATTAGATAATACAATAGATAGAAAATTCAAAGTTTTTCAAGAGCTTGTAAATGCTGAGGAAAAAGCTGTAAGATTAAGCAGTGAGCATGTAAAACAAACTATGAGCGATTTATCTAAAACCCAAAGAGAGCAAAAAGATATAGTTAAAACTTACAGTGAGATTGCAAATGCGGTAAATATGCTAAATTCAAACATAAAAGATTTAACTTTAAGAATTTCAGAGCAATATAACAGACTTTTGGATGTGAGTTCGGATAAAATTATGCATTTAGATAAAAGTGTGAGTGCTTTAGATGAAAAGGTGAATAATTTTTCAAATAATATTGAAAAATATCAAAATCTTATGCTTGATAATCAAACTAAACTTTTTGAAGGCTTTAGGGCAAGTATTATAGAGGGTATGCATACTTTTAAAGAAGCTTATGAAGATGAAAAAAATATCGATGAAAAAATTTCACTAATGCAAGAATTTAAAGAAGAAAGCAAAGAATTAGATGAGCAAACCACACAAGTTATTGCAAAGCTTGAAAATCAAAAAGAAGATGAAAAAATAGATGATAAAAAATAATTCTAACAATGAAGAAAATAACTTTTGGATAGCTTATGCAGATTTAATGGCAGGTTTGCTTTTTATATTTATTTTGCTTATTGGAGCTATAGTTGTTAAGTATGTTTTAACTCAAAGTGATTTGCAAATCATAAAAGAAAATCTACAAAAGCAAGAAGAGCGTTTAAGAGAAAACAAAGAGGAATTAAACCAAAAAGAAGATATTTTAAAAAATCTTAGTCAAAAATTAAACAATACTTCAAGTACGCTTGATGATGTTAATAAGCAAAAACAGGCTTTAGAGGCTAATATTACTAAACTTAATCAAGATTTAAATTCTAGTTTAGATGAAAAAGATCAGCAAATTTTTGCTTTGCTTGAGAGATTAAACAAAAAAGATGAAGAAATCAAAGAATTAGAGCGTAATTTTGATGAGGCAAAAAGTAAAATCAAAGAACTAGGTTTAATCAAAGAAAATACCATTAAAAATCTTCAAGCTAAATTTGACACTAATATTACTTTAGATTCTAATACAGGGGCGATAGTTTTACCTTCTGAAGTGCTTTTTGATACAAATTCTTTTACGCTAAAAGCACATGCAAAAGAAAATTTGAAAGCGATTTTAACGCAGTATTTTGACAATATTTTAAAAGATGAAAATATCTTAAATAGCATAGAAAATATAGTTATAGAAGGCCATACAGATAGTGCAGGTTCTTATATATATAATCTTGATTTATCACAAAAAAGAGCTTATGCTGTGATGAGTTTTATACATTCATTTTACAAAGATCCAAGATTGCAAAAACTTTTAATGGCAAGTGGTAGGTCTTATTCTGATGTGATTATGAAAGATGGTAAAGAAGATAAAGAAGCAAGCCGTAGAATAGAGATTAAGTTTAATATCAATACAAATAATGCTTTAGAAAAGGTTGAAAAATACCTTGAAAGCAAGTAGAATTGATGTTTTAAAATACAAAGATTTTGAATTTTTACTCAAAAGAGATGATTTATTAGGTTATATCAATGGAAATAAGGCTAGAAAACTAGCCTTTTTTGAAAAAAACAAACATTTATTTAAAAAAGGACAAAGATTTATTTCTTTTGGTTCTTCTCAAAGTAATGCTTTAGTTGCTTTAGCTAAGTTTTGTTACGAAAATGATTTTTCACTTATTTTTGTTTGTGAAAAAATGAGTTCTTTTTTAAAAGAAAATCCCCATGGAAATTTAGATTTTGCATTAAAACATAATGTGGAGTTGATAGAAAATACAAATTATCCTACAAGAAGATTACAAGCTTTAGCCTTAAAAAAAGATGATGATGTTTTTATAGAAGAGGGTGTGGCTATAAAAGAAGCTGAATTTGGATACCAACAACTAGCCTTAGAGCTTAGTGGGCAGTTGAATGAAAATGTAAGTATTTTTTTACCCTCAGGTACAGGAACTTCTGCGGCTTTTTTGGCTAAATATAGTAAATTTAAAGTTTTTACATGTGCTTGTGTAGGTGATAGTGCGTATTTAAAAGAGCAAATTTTAAGCTTAGAGTCAAATTATGATTTTGATAATTTAACCATATTAAACCCACCTAAAAAATATCATTTTGCTAAGCCTTATTTGGAATTTTATGAGCTTTATCAAGATTTAAAAAAAGAATGTGGGGTGGAGTTTGATCTGCTTTATGATATGGTGGGTTTTAAAACTTTATTAGCTCATAAAGAGCAACTTGGTGGAAAAATCTTATATATCCATCAAGGAGGCCTTGAAGGAAATATAAGCATGTTAAAGCGTTATGAATATAAACTAAAAAATACCAAAATAAAAAATCACTAAGATAATCAAAGGTATAATAAATTTAACATAATAATACCATAGTTTAAAAATACTTCCTTTTAGTGTATTTTGATTAGAAAGTTCATAAATAGCATCTTTTTTAAGCACCCAACCTACATATAGACAACAAAAGAATGCGGTTAAAACAAAGAATATATTTCCACTAATAAAATCAAAGCTATCAAAAATATTTTTTTCTTTGATGATAGTAATATCTTTTAAAGGACCATAAGTAAGTATACATGGTAAATTTCCCAAGACAAAAATACTTCCAAGTGTTAGATTGATAGCGGTATTTTTAGCTAGTTTAAATTTTTCTTCTAAAACACTGATGATTACTTGATAAATTGGTAAGCTTGTGGTAAGTGCAGCGATGATTAAAAGTAAAAAGAAAAACACGCAAATTATACTTCCAAAAGGTATATGTGAAAATGCAACAGGTAAGGTTTTAAAAACCAAAGATGGCCCACTATCAGGGGTTAATCCTACGCTAAATAAAGCCGGGAAAATCATAAAACCAGCAAGTACTGCTATGAGGGTATTTAAAATTCCTGTATAAACAGAAGTTTTGATTAAATTCTCATTTTTTTTAAGGTGAGATGATAAGGTTATCATTACCCCAAAGCCTAAAGATAGGGCAAAAAATACTTGTCCTAAAACATCTATAAACAATTTGGGAGTGATTTTAGAAAGATCAGGAGTAAGGTAAAATTTCACACCCTCGCTTGCTCCTTCAAGAGTTAAATTGCGTGCAACAACAACCAAAAGGCAGATAAACAAAAATGGCATAAGGTATTTTACTGATTTTTCTATGCCATCAATCACACCTTTTTTTAAGATAATCCAATTAATTATCACAAATATAGTAGTAAAAATTCCTATTAATAAAGGATTATTTTCTATAGTAGAGCTATAAAATTCGCTTGTATATTGAGCGTTAATGGGACTTGAAAGATTAAAATCGCCTATGATAATTTTAAAAATATAAGCTAAAACCCATCCGCCTATTACCATATAATAAGCCATGATTCCAAAACTTCCCAAAAGTCCCATATAGCCAACACCTTGCCAAGAATTAGATATTTTAACTCCATCACTTGTTTTTCCGCCAAAAGCATCAACTGAATTTAGCATTCTACGTCTTCCTATGACATTTTCGACCAAAATCACAGGAATTCCTATAAAAATCATAGCTATACAAAAGGCCAAAACATAAGCACCGCCTCCATTTTCACCTACTAAATATGGAAAACGCCAAGTGGCTCCAAAACCAATAGTCGCTCCTGCTACTGTAAGGATATAAGTTAGCGTATTGCTCCAAGTTTGTCTTTGCATGCTTTTTCCTTGCTAAATTTAAATAAAAAATATTTTAAGATAAAAAATAATACCATTATGCCAAATTTTTATTTATTTTTTTATCAAATTAAAGGAAAATCCATGCAAAAAAAGAAAATTTTGTTTTTAGGTGCAGGATATGCTACTTTATCGGCTATAAAAGCCTTACCTGATGAGTTTTTTGAAAAAGCACAAGTGAGTTTGATTAATAACAATTCTTATCATTATCATACTATTTTACTACACAAAGTAGCTTCCAATGAAGATATTTATAGTTCAAAATATGATCTTTTGCCTTTATTAAATCCAAAAATCAACTTTATCCAAGATGAAGTTTTAAAAATTTCTAAAGACAAAGTTTTTACTAAAAATAATGAATTTGACTTTGATATTTTAGTATGTGGGCTTGGTTTTGCTAAAGAAACTTTTGGCATTAAAGGTATGCAAGAATATGCTTTGAGTATAGACAATTATGAAAATGCTTTAAAAATTAATGAAATAATATATGAGAAAATAAAAAATTATAAAACCACCCAAAATGAAGATGATTTAAAAATCACAGTTTGTGGCGGGGGCTTAAGCGGGGTTGAATTTGTAGCTTCTTTAGCTAAAGAGCTTAAATTCTTTTGCCAAAAAGAGCAAATTGCTTATGAGAAATTAGAACTTTCTATTATTGAGGCTATGGATCAAATTTTACCTATGTTTGATAAAAGTTTGGCTTTAAAAGCAAAGCAAAGACTAGAAGCGCTTGGTGTGAAAGTATATGAAAAATCTAAAATCATAGAATGTGAAAAAAATGGTATAAGACTTGATGGGGGAGAATTTGTTAAAGCTAATACTATCATTTGGACTGCAGGGGTTAGAGGTAATAGCGTTATAGAAAATAGCTCTGATTTTCCAAGTGCAAGATCGCGTATAGAAGTAGATGCTTTCATGCATCCTTTAAATGTTGAAAATCCATCAAAATACTTTTTTATAGGTGATAATAGTTTATTTAAAAATCCTAAAACCAACACTCCTTATCCTCCAACAGCCCAGCTTGCATTAAGAGAAGGAGCTTATGTAGCCAAAGCTTTAATGGCTATGATTGATGAGAAAGAATTTAAGCAAGAATTTTCTTTTATAAGTGGAAATACCGTTTGTTCAATCGGAAAGGATTATGCAGTTGGAACGGTTTTACATAAACCAATTAGTGGTCTTTTGGCAATAAAACTTAAAATTTTTATAGAAAAACTATGGCAATATCAGCTTATAGGGATAAAAGGATTTTTTAAATAAACATATAAGAATCATCATAAGTATGATTTAATCTAGCCTGAATACTCTCTTTCCATCCTTTTGCTAGGGTGGAAATTTTTTCTAATTTTTCTAAAGAATTTGAATTTTTAAAAGGATTAAAAAATAATTGATTTAACTCCATAATGCTTAAATTAGTTTCATCTTTTTGTAAGATTTTGATTTTGTCATTTTTGTTCATTACACCTTCTTTTAAGACTCTATAATACCATCCAGTTCTTCCACTTTTGAAAATTTCTTGAGTGAAATTTAAGTGATTGTGTATGCTAGAAATTTTAAAACAAGGCTTGCGCGGTTGACTTACTTGCAAAATACAAGTACCTATCTCATGCATATCTCCACAACAAACATTATATTCGTTTAAACCATCAATACTTAAATTCTCTCCCATTTCTCCAAAATTTAAGTATTTATTTAAATAATTATTCCATAAAGTATAGTTTTGCACACTATTTGCAAAAACAACTTTTTCTAAATTTCCATGATGAATTTTATCAGCTATTTCATTATCAAGAATATAATCTGTATAAATTTGCAAAGAATTTAAATAAATATCCTTGATAAATGCTGAGTGAAATTTATTATAGTTTTTGATTTTGCCAATTTGTAAAGATTTAATAGAGCTCATTAAGGAACTTTACTTAAAAACTCATTTGCATCTACATAGCCTATAATGCGTCCTTTTTCCTCGCCTTTGTTAAAAAATATCATCACAGGAGGCCCAAAAACTCCAAATTCTTTCATAAGAGCTAAATCTTCTTGGCTATTGTGTGTTACATCTGCTTTTAAAAGTGTGTAATTAGCAAGCAAATTTTGTACTTTTGTATCTGTAAAAGTATATTCTTCTAAAAGTTTGCAGTTTTCACACCAAGTAGCTGTAAATTCAAGCATGACTGGTTTGGTAGAATTTTGTAATTCTTGCTCAAGCTCTTTTAAATTTTTAATGGTTTTAAAACTTAAACTAGAGCTATTTTCTTTTGAAGCAAGGTTAAACTCAAGAGGTTTTAGCAAGCTTTTTGAGCCCATTGAGCCACCTAAAATTAGACTTAAGCTATAAGCTAAAATTAAAATCATACTTGCTTTTTTAAATTTATCAAAATTAGTTTTTGCTTCATCAAATAACCCCATAAAGCTAGCAAAAAATACCCCTATAACCCCATAAAGCATTAAAATGATGTTTGCACTAAGTATTCTTTCTAGCATCCAAACTGCCATGATGAGCATGATAAAGCCAAAGAAAATCTTTATCTTAAGCATCCAAGCTCCACTTTTTAAAAAACTTCCTCCAAGTCCTATTAAAAGTAAAGGCATACCCATACCAAAACTCATCACAAATAAAGAAAGTCCTCCTAAAAATACATCGCCACTATTAGTAATATAAAGCAAAGCCCCTGCTAAAGGTGCAGCCACGCAAGGTCCTACAATAAGAGCCGATAAAAAGCCCATAATAGCTATACCAAAAACTCCGTTTTTGCCTTCTATTTTTTTATTGATAAAATTTTGAAATTTAAGTGGCAGTTGTAATTCATAAAGACCAAACATAGAAAGTGAGAGCAATACAAAAATACTTGCAAAAGTAATGATAATCCAAGGTTGTTGTAATAAACCTTGCACATTAGCTCCTGCAAGGCCTACTAAAGCACCTGCTATAGCATAAGCTAAAGACATAAAAAAGACATAGATAAAAGATAAATAAAAGCTATGTTTTTTAGATGGTTTGTCTTTGAGTTTCATTGCGATTAATGAAGAAAGAATAGGTATCATTGGTAAAATACAAGGAGTAAGTGCTAATAATAAGCCATAACCAAAAAAAGTTAAAAGTGTGATAAATATATTTTGCGTGCTTAAATCATTAGCAATTTGCTCATCTTCATTTTGCTTTTTAAATTGATCTTTGGTTGATTTTATAGTATAAATTCCATTTTGTTTATTAAGTTCATAATTTACATATACAGGACGATAACATAAACCATCTTCTGAGCAACCCTGATAAGCTAGGGAAAGTTTTGCTTTGTTGTTTTTAATAAAATCATCTAATAATAATTGAGGTATGAAAAGTTCAAGTTGGCTAAAAATTACTTCTTTGTTTTCTCTAGTTTGAGTTTGTGGGAAATTTAATAAAGAAGTAATGTCGTTAGAGTCTAATTCTACTTTGATTTGATCTTTGTAAAGATAAATTCTATCTGCGAGATTGATTTTTAAAAAAATTCCTTGATTGTTGCTGTGAGTATTGAGTTTAAAAGCTTCATTGAGTGATAATACTCCATTATTAGCAAAAGCTAAATTCAAAAAAATAAAAAATACCGCTAAAAAACGCATTTTTCTCCTTGAAACTAAAAATTAAATTTATTTTATTTTACTTATTTGTGGTAAATTTAAGTTAATAATTATCCTAAATTAAGGAGCCTGTTATGGACAAGGACAAATTTACTCTCATTAAGGTAAAAAAATCAACACTTGAATATGAAAGCGAGCTTAAAAGGCTACAAATTGAGCTTTTGAAATTTCAAAATCATGTTAAAGATAAGGGTTTAAAGGTTTTGATTTTAATCGAAGGACGCGATGCGGCGGGAAAGGGTGGTGCTATTAAAAGATTAATTGAGCATTTAAACCCTAGAGGTTGTCGTGTGGTAGCGCTTGAAAAACCAAGTGATGTAGAGAAAACTCAGTGGTATTTTCAACGTTATGTAACACATTTACCTGCAGCAGGAGAGATAGTGATTTTTGATCGATCATGGTATAATAGAGCAGGTGTTGAACCTGTGATGGGCTTTTGTACTCCAAATGAGCATAAAAAATTCTTGCGCGAGGTGGCTTCTTTTGAAGAGATGTTGCTTGATAGTGGAATTTTATTTTTTAAATTTTATTTTTCAGTTTCCAAACAAGAACAAAAAAGACGTTTTGAACAAAGAAGAACAGATCCGCTAAAACAATATAAATTATCTCCAGTCGATGAAAAATCCCAAGAATTGTGGGATAAATACACTCTAGCAAAATATTCTATGCTTTTAGCTTCTAATACACCAAAATGTCCTTGGGTGATTATTAATTCAGATAGTAAAAAGAAAGCAAGGATTAATTTATTTAAGTATTTACTTAGTGTTTTGGAATATCCAAATAAAATTAAAAATAAGTATTTTAAATACGATAAAAAATTAGTGCGTAGTGGTGAAGAAGAAATTCGCAAAATGGAGCTTAGCTTAAATGATGAAAAACTTAAAAAATTTGATAAAAAATAAGGGATAGAATTGAGTCATCTTTTTATAGTACGTAGTAAATTTAATGAACATAAAAAAATTAATCTAAAAGTATTTTTATTCAATGCTTTTTTGTTGGTTTTTTTATTGTTTTTATTTTTTTATTTGTCTTTTTTAAGCGCTAGTTATAATTTTGATTTTGGGGCAATTTATGAATATAAAGATAAAATGATACAAGGCTTTTTTACGAGTTTTTTTATTAGTGTTTTATCTTTGATTGTAGGTATGATTTTTGCTTTGATTTTATGCTATATGAGTCTTTGTAAAATCGTGCTTTTTAATATGTTTGCAAGAGTTTTTATAGAACTTGTTAGAGGCACGCCTTTGTTAGTGCAAATTTTATTGATTTATTATATTTTTGCAGATAATTTGGGGCTTGATAATCGCTATGTTTGTGGAGTTTTGATTTTAGCTTTATTTGCTAGTGCTTATATTTGTGAAATATTTAGAGCAGGGATTTTAAGTGTTGATAAAATGCAATACGAAAGTGCTAAGGCTTTGGGTTTGAATGAGTTTGAAATTTATAAAAGCGTAATTTTTCCTCAAGCTTTAAAAAATATCTTAGCGCCACTAAGTGGACAACTTAGTAATTTGATCAAAGATAGCTCTCTTTTAAGTGTTATAGCTATTTCAGAATTAACACAAAATGCTCAAGAAATCAATGCTTTTACTTTTTCAACTTTAGAAATTTATATTCCCTTAGCGCTTTGCTATTTGGTTTTAACTTTGCCTATTTCTATGTTTTCAAGAAAGCTTGAAAAGAGTTTTTCTTAAAAGAAAAACTCAAGCTTTTGTTCTTTGAAAACTTCTTGCATATCTTTGAGATATTTTTGACTTAGTTTATCAAAAAAACCATTTTCTTTAGATTTTAAAATAAACTCATTGAGTTCTTCTTTTAATTTGGTATTGTTTTTATTTAAAGCTATGGCCCATTGCTCAGGTGTTTTTTCAAAAGGGGTAAAAATAGCTTTTGTTTGCTCAGGATGTTTTTTCCATGCTTTATAAATGCTCATTTGATCATAAATAAAAGCATCAGCTTTTGCTTGAATGACTTCTAAAATAGCTGCATTTTCTTTATCAAATACTAAGATTTTTGCGTTTTTAAGATTTTTTTGAGCATATAAATGCGCACTTGAACCTCTTTTTAAAGCAAGGATTTTTCCTTTTTGATTTAAATCTTCTATGGAATTAATATTTGATTTTTTAGCGCTTAATATCGCTAAATTTGCCTTAGCATAAGGCAAGGTGAAATCTATTACTTTTTTTCTTTGCTCACTTATACTCATAGAAGACATGATGAGATCTATTTTTTGAGTTCTTAAAGCAGGTATGAGTCCATCCCAAGCTATGTTTTGAATTTTTAAATCATAGTTTTTTTCCTTAGCAAAGGCTTGTAAAAACTCTACACTAATGCCACTTGGATTGCCTTTAGTATCACTCATTTCAAAAGGAGGATAAGCTAATTCCATACCTACAATTAATTCTTTTGCATTGAGTGTAAAAAACAATGCAAGTAGTAAAATAATTTTTTTCATTTTTTTCCTTAATTTAGTTTTTTTATAAAACAAATAATTTTATTAACTTCTTTGAAGCCACATTGCATATGGAAATTAAAACTATCAATATTTTGTAATTCGCAATCACTAGCAAATTCACTAATTTTTTGATTTAAAATCCATTGTTCGCAATATGTTAGTAGTTTTTTCGCATAATATTTTTTTCTGAAATTTTCTCTAATGTAAATTCCTTCTAGATATCCTATTGGAGCACTAGAACTACCTTCTACATAATCATACCTTATACTAACATATGCTAAGCCTATACACAATTGCTGTATTTTAAGTAAAAATACAGCATATTTTTGATCTTTTAATATATTTTCAAATTCATGCTTTAATTTTACAATGGGTTTGTTAAACAATAAACTTGCTAATATTAATACATCTTCTAAATCATGAATGTTTGCTTGGTAAATTTTAAAATGATCCAAATTTAGCTAAAGCCCTTTCATAATCTTCTTTTGTATCTATACCTATGCTTTGGCTTTGTATTTTTAACATTTTGATTTTTTTACCATTTTCTAAGGCTCTTAATTGTTCTAATTTTTCACATTCTTCTAAAGCTGAGTTTTTCAAAGTGCAAAATTCTTGTAAATTTTTAACCCTATATGCATAAATTCCAAGGTGGGCTTTAAAATTTTGTTTATAGTTTGCCCTTTCATAAGGAATTTTAGATCTTGAAAAATATAAAGCATAATCATTACTATCAGTAACTACTTTAACCAAATTTGGATCATCGCAAGCTTTTGCATCTATTTCTTTATAACAACTACTCATAAAACAAAGCTCATCTTCAAAAGCTTTTTGACTAAATTCCTTAAAATTTTTAATATTTTGTGTTTCTATAAAAGGCTCATCAGCTTGGACATTAATGATTAACTCATTTTCATTTAGTTTTAAAATTTGACAAGCTTCGTTGATCCTATCAGTGCCACTTTCGTGATTTTTACTTGTTAAAACTGCTTTTACATTATGTTTTTGTGCTATTTTTAAAACCTCTTCATCATCAAGTGCCACGCATACTTCATCAACTTCTTGCATTTTTTTAGCTGTATAAATAAACATAGGTAAATTATCAATTTTACATAAAATTTTATTTTCAAAACGACTTGATTTTAATCTTGCTGGTATGATTATCATTGTTTTATCCATTCTATAATAGTTTGTTTTAGATTTTCAAGTTTGCAAACTTGATTTTGCTTTTGTGTGCTTGTAAATAAGCTTGCAATATTTGGATGAATTTTTTGCTTAAATTCTTTTGCAAGTTCTTGCATGCAAGCTTGTTCATCTTGACATTCTTTGTTATAAATTGCTTGATACATACTTGGGGTAAATTTACTCCATTGTGCTGTAGAAGTGATAAGCGTAGTAGTGTTAGAATCAAGCATTTTAAAGCAAGTGCAAGTGTGAGGGTCTAAAAGTCCTAAGTGGCTGTATTGTTTGATATATTGCATACACTCATCATCATTGCAAAAATCAGCTTCAAAGTCTTCTTGCAAAAGCTCTAGCTCTTTTTGGCTAAGCTCATAATATTTTTCATTTTTTAAAGCTTGCATAAGTTCTTTGGTGCGCTCATCTTTAAATTTATCAAAAAGCAAGCGTTCTATATTTGATGATATAAGTATATCCATAGCAGGAGAAATAGTCTTTTGCAAGCTTTTATTTTTTAAATCATATTTGCCTGTATTAAAAAACTCACTTAAGATATTGTTTGAATTGGAAGCAATTTTAATTTTACCTATATTTGCTCCCATTTTTTTAGCATAATAAGCTCCCAAAGCATCGCCAAAATTTCCACTTGGAATAATAATGTCTATTGTTTTATCAATTTTTAAGCTAGCATAATAATGATAGATGATTTGAAAAAGTATTCTTCCAAAATTAACTGAATTTGCAGCACTTAGACTTAATTTTTCTTCTTTTAAAGTATTTTTAAAATCCTCATCATTTAAAAGTGTTTTTAGAGTATTTTGCGCATCATCAAAATTACCTTCAATGGCTATGGATTTTAAATTGCTTGCATTTGAGTGTGTCATTTGTAAAGCTTGAGTTTTACTTGTGCCTTCATTTGGGTAAATACAAACTACTTTTATACCTTTTTTATTTTCAAAGCTTTTTAGTGTAGCAGGTCCTGTATCACCACTTGTAGCGCACATGATTAAAAAATCATCATCTTTTTTTAAGTATTCTAAAAGCACGCCAAAAGGTTGCAAAGCCATATCTTTAAAAGCTCTTGTTGGCCCATGGAATAATTCATTAATATAAAGCTTATCATTAATTTTTCTTAAATTAATAGGGCAGGTTTTATCATCAAAACTCTCGTAAGTTTTCAAAGCTTTTTCAAAAACTTCAGGCTCTAAATCAAATTCAAATGCAGCAATAATTTTTAAAGCTAATTCTTTGTAGTTTAAATTTTTTAATGCTTTATTATCAAGCTTTGGTAGATTAAGTGGCGCATACAAAGCATTATTAGGTGCACTAGGGCTAAGTAAGGCTTTTGAAAAGCTTACTTGATGGTTTTTATCTTGGGTTGAGTGTAGTAGCATTTTCTTCCTTTTTGTTAAATTGATGAATATAATCTTGTAAAACTTGTTTAAAGCTATCTTTTAAAATAATATCAAGATGAATTAATTCTGTTTTAAAGCCAAAATCTTTTACCTTGACATAGTCTTTAAAGGTTAGCATTAAGGTATCACAATTGTGTTTTTTTAAAAGTTTTTCTAATTCTTCTTTTTTGAAAGTATAATGATCGGCAAAAAAATAACAAGCTCTAGCTTTGATAAAATGTTCATATAACCTAAAAGGCTTTGCAATGGAGCTTATTAAAATGGCTTTTTGATTTTCTTTTACATGAGAATAACGCACAAAGTCTTCATTTTCTTTAGCTATAAAATCAGCCCTTTTAGCAAAAGATTTTGGCAAGCGATAAGCCCCACTAGGTAGGGTAAAATCAAAAAAAGGCTCATCTTTACTTTGCAGTAAAATATTAAGCTTTTTAATGTGAAATTTAGAAAAAGCATCGTCTAAAAGTATGATCTTTGCTCCAAGCTCGATAGCTTTTTGTATGCCTTTAACCCTATCTTCACTTACTATTACTCCACTAATGTGCTTTGTAAGTGCATATTCCATAGCTTCATCGCCACTTTCTTTAATATTGCATAAAATTTCATCTTTATGCTTAACGATGATTAAACCTTTACTTTGTCTTTTATAGCCTCTTAAGATGATAAAACAATTTTCAAACTCAGCTGCTATGGCTTTACAAATGGGAGTTTTTCCATTGCCTCCTAGGGTTAGATTACCTATGCTTATAATGGGTAAATTAAAATCAAGTTCTTTTTTAAATTTAGTATTTAAAATTGCTATAATCATATATAAAAAGCTAAAAGGCAAAAGCAAAAAGGCTAGAGTTTTTTGCAAAAAATTAGGTTTAAAAAAATACCGATCAAGCCAAGTCATATGTATTCTTTAATGTTGTTGGAAGTTTTCTTTTAAAAGCATTATTTTGCACACGCTCTAAGACTAAATTTTTTAAATTTTCATCAAATTTTTCCAAGCTTTGATTATTTTCTAAAGCTTTTAAAACTTCATCTAAAACTTCATATTTATAGCCAAGATCTTTTTCGTCGCTTTGATTTGGCCAAAGATCAGCACTTGGAGCTTTTTGTATGAAATTTTCATGCACACCCATAAATTTAGCAAGCTCAAAAACTTCACTTTTATAAAGTGTAGCCAAAGGATTAAAAGCACAAGCTAAATCCCCATAAATAGTTCCATAACCAAGCATAAGTTCGCTTTTATTAGAAGTACCTACCACTAAAGCATTATGTAAGGCTGAATAATCATAAAGCAAACTCATACGCACTCTTGCAGCTAAATTTCCAAAGCGTAAATGGTTTAAGTCTTGACAAATTTTTTCATAAGCACAAAGTACTTCATCAATATAAATGATCTTATGATGAATTTGCAAATCTTTACAAAGCATTAATGCATCATCTAAATTTTCTTTTTTAGAATGTTTTGTAGGCATTAAGAGCACAAAAAGTTTTTCACCCACTGCTTTTTTGCAAAGATGAGCTACTAAAGCTGAATCTATCCCACCGCTTAAACCTAAGATGAGATTTTTATCTCTTGCTTGTTCTTTTATAAAATTGATCAATAATTCTTGTAATTTTGTATAATTCATAAAAAATCTTTAAATATTAATTTTTTAAAATTATATTTGATTTAGTTAAAAGGAAGTTTATATGCGTATTTTAAAACAACCATGCGGAATGTATGAAACAAATTGTTATATTATAGACCATAATAATAAGCAAATTATTATCGATCCAGGAGAAAATGCTTATAAGTTTATCAAAGAAAACACAAGCAAACCTTTAGCTATTTTAAATACTCATGGTCATTATGATCATGTTTATGATAATGCTAAAGTTAAAATGGCTTATGAAATTCCACTTTTTATCCATAAAGATGATGCTTTTATGTTAAAAGATCCTTTTAATTATGGTTTTGAGCATTCAAATGCTGATGTGTTAATAGAAAATGAAAATGAATTTAGTATAGATGAGTTTAAGTTTAAATTTCATCATTTCCCAGGGCATACTCCAGGGTGTTGTATGATAGAACTTGTGGGTGAAGATGTGCTTTTTAGTGGAGATTTTTTATTTTACCGTAGTATTGGTAGATGGGACTTTCCTTACTCAGATGCAACTAAGATGAAAGAGAGTTTATTGAAAGTTTTAGCTTATGAAAAAGATTTTAGATTGCTTCCAGGGCATGGAGAAGAAAGCACTTTAAAAGAAGAGCAAAGTGCAATTCCTGCTTGGTTAAGGTATTTTCACTAATGGATAAGGTTTTATATTTTTTAAGTTTTTTGCTGATTTTAAGTGCGGTTTTGAGTTTTTTTAAACCCAAAGAAGCAAAAAAGAAATTTTTTCACAAATGCCCATGTTTTAGAGCGGTGGAAAATGGTTTAATGAGTAGAATTTGCATTTATGCAGGAAGTTTTGGTTTTATGTATTCTGTGCTTTATATAGGATTTGGAGTGTATGATAAAAAGCTTTTTATGATTTTGCTTTTATCTTTTGCGATATGGTATTTTGCTTGGGTTTTAAAAAAAGAGTAAAAAACTATCATTAAAAATGTTAAAATACTTTTTTAATTATCAAAAAGGGTATCAAAATGAGAAAAAGCATAGCAGAATGGCAAAAACAAGAGCTACTTTTACTTTCCTTGCCTCATGAAAATAGCGATTGGAAGCCTTATTTAGAAGAGATTTTGCAAAGCTATGAAGAATTTGTTAAAGCTGTGGCAAATTTTCAAAAAGTTTTACTTATAGCACCAAGTGAAAAAGACTTTCAAAGATTTAAGCATATAAAAAACGTTGATTTTTTTAAGTGTGATACTAATGATACTTGGATTAGAGATTTTGGTGCAATTGATGTGCGTGAAGATGAAAAAATTATAGGGCTTGATTTTACTTTTAATGCTTGGGGAGATAAATTTCAAAGTACTTTAGATAATGCGGTAAATTCAAAACTTTTTGCACAAAAATTATCTGGAAAATTAGAAAAAATTGATCTTATCTTAGAAGGTGGGAGTATTGATTTTAATGGGCAAGGAGTAATGCTTACAACGAGTGCTTGTTTGTTAAATGAAAATAGAAATTCACATTTAAATAAAGAGCAAATTGAAGCTAAGTTAAAAGAAATTTTTGGCTTAAATCAAATTATATGGTTAAATCATGGTTATATAAAAGGCGATGATACTGACCATCACATAGATACTCTAGCAAGATTTATCAATGAAAACACCATTGCTTATTGTGTGTGTAAAGATGAAAATGATGAGCATTATAAACCCTTAAAAGCTATGGAAGAGGAGCTTAAAAAAACAGGATTTGATTTATTAGAGCTTCCTTTACCTAAGCCTTTGTATTTTGAAGGTAAAAGACTTGGTGCCACTTATGCAAATTTTGTTTTTGTTAATGGTGGATTGATAGTGCCAACTTATAATGATGAAAACGATGCTTTGGTATTAGAAAATTTACAAAAAGCATGTAAAGATAGAAAAGTAGTAGGGGTTGATGCAAGAGTGTTTTTAAGACAAAATGGTTCTTTGCATTGTTCTTGTCAAAACCGCTATGAAGGTCAAAGATGAATTTGCAAAAAAGCGCAACCATCATCGCAAGTGTATGTGCTGTTTTTTTAGCTATTGTTAAATTTATAGTAGGTTTAGCTTCGGGTTCTGTTGCGGTGCTTTCTAGTGCGATTGATTCTTTACTTGATTGTGTGATTTCGGGTTTAAATTTTTTAGCTTTGAAAAAAAGCTCTCAAGGATCTAGTAAAGAATATAATTTTGGCCTTAGTAAAATTGAAGCCTTAATGGGGCTTTTTGAAGGTCTTGTGATTAGCGGGATTGGGGTTTATATTTTTTATGAGAGTGTTTTAAAAATTCACAATCAAGAAAGTGTAGAAAAACTTGATCTTGGAATTTATGTCATGGCTTTTGCTATGGCTGTGACTTTGTGTTTGGTAGTTTTTTTAAATTATGTTGCCAAAAAAACAAAAAGCTTGATTATAAAAGCTGATAGCTTACACTATAAAATAGACTTTTTAACTAATGCTCTAACGCTTTTAGCACTTGTGATTATAGCTTTTACAAATTATCATTTTATTGATGGTTTGTTTGGTATAGCTATAAGTTTATATACGATTTTTTCAGCTTTTAAAATTATAAAAGAAAGTTCTAAAATTTTATTAGATGTGGCAATTGATAAAGAGCAAGTTGAAGTGATTAAGCAAATTATAAGTGCAAATAAAGAGGTCAAAAGCTTTCATCATTTAAAAACTAGAAAAAGCCCTGATATACTTTATGTTAGTGTGCATTTAGTTTTTGAACCTACAATATCACTTTTAAAAGCTCATAAAATCGGTGATGAGATTGAAGATAGTATAAGGGAGTATTTTAAAGATGATTTTTGGAATATCCATATACACTTAGACCCTTATGATGATTCAGAAGAAGAAAGGAGTAAAAATGAAATTAGCACTCATACAGCAAGAATTTAAACAAAATAAAGAAAAAACTATAGAAAAAACATGCGAACTTATCAAACAAGCAGCAAAGGAAAAGGCTGAGCTTGTATGCTTGCAAGAACTTCATCAAACGCAGTATTTTTGTCAAAGTGAAAATACAAACTTTTTTGATTTGGCAAATGATTATGAAGAAGATGTTAAATTTTGGTCTAATGTGGCTAGGGAAAATAAAGTTGTTTTGGTAACTTCTTTATTTGAAAAAAGAAGTGCAGGACTTTATCATAATACTAGTGTGGTATTTGAAAAAGATGGTTCCATAGCAGGTAAATACCGTAAAATGCACATTCCTGATGATCCTTGTTTTTATGAAAAATTCTATTTTACTCCAGGTGATTTGGGTTTTGAACCTATACAAACAAGTGTTGGAAAACTTGGGGTTTTAATATGTTGGGATCAATGGTATCCTGAAGCTGCTAGGTTAATGGCTTTAAAAGGGGCTCAAATTTTGATTTATCCTACTGCTATAGGTTGGTTTGATAAGGATGAAAAAGAAGAAAAACAAAGACAGCTTGAAGCTTGGATAGGTGTGCAAAGAGGCCATGCTATAGCTAATGGCTTACCTGTAGTAGCTATTAATAGAGTGGGTTTTGAAAAAGATGAAAGCGGTGTGGAAGAAGGCATAAGATTTTGGGGGAATTCTTTTGTTTTTGGGGCTCAAGGTGAAGAGCTTTTTAGAGCTGATGATAAACAAGAGCTTTGTAAAATCGTTGAAATTGATATGCAAAAATGTGAAAATGTGCGTAGATGGTGGCCATTTTTACGCGATAGACGCATAGAGTATTTTCATGAATTAAATAAAAGATTTATCGATTAAAAGGAGGAAAAATGAAAAAAGTTTTAGTGCCTTTGGCAAAAGGTTTTGAAGAAGCTGAATTTATAGGTATAGCTGATGTTTTAAAAAGAGCAGGGGAGGCTAGTGGAAATTTAGAAGTAATTATTGCTTCGCTAGATGATGAGCTTTTAGTGCAAGGAGCTAATGGAATTTGTATAAGGGCTGATGTGAGTTTATCTAGTGTTGATCAAGAAAATTTAGACGCAATTGCTTTGGCAGGTGGCTTTGAAGGTATGATGAATCTAAAAAACAATTCAATTATCATAAAAATCATACAAGATTTACATGCTAAGAAAAAAATCGTAGCAGCTATTTGTGCTTCACCTATGGTATTGGCAAAAGCAGGGGTGATCAATGGAGAGTTTTCTTGCTATCCTGGTTGTGAAGTGGGTATTGAAGGAACTAGAGCAAATAAAGCAGTTGTGGTAAATGAAAATGTCATCACAGCAGCTGGGCCTGCTACGGCTATTTTGTTTGGTTTAGAGCTTGCTAAACATTTATGCTCAGAAGAAATTTATCAAAAACTTTATGAAGGTATGCTTGTTCCTTTAACAAAATAAACCCTCGCTAGTGAGGGTTTAGCTTACATTTGTTTCATAAGCTTGGTGATTTCACCCTCATGAGGAAATCTGTCTACTTCGCAGTTAAACAAGTCTTTTTTAGAGTAAATGATTTTACCATCTACTTCTACTATAAAATGACCACCACCTTTTTCTATGGTAGAAATTTGTGCATCTTTGAATTCATTTTGTATTTCTTCTGCAACCCTTGCAGCTTGTGGTTTGTAATTTCAAAGATTACAATAATAAATTTTTACTTCCATTTTTTACTCCTTTTTTGAAAGTAAGCTATTATACATTTTTTATGCTTGTAAGTTTTAAATTTAAGGTTTTTTTTTATAATAATAAAAAAATACAAGGGAAAATATGAGCCAATTTACACATTTACATTTACACACAGAATATTCTTTACTTGATGGAGCAAATAAACTCAAAGAGCTTGCTAAAACGCTAAAAGCTCAAGGTGCAACAAGTGTTGCTATGACTGATCATGGAAATATGTTTGGGGCTATTGATTTTTATAAAACAATGAGAGCTGAGGGGATTAAACCTATCATAGGGCTTGAAGCGTATTTGCATAATCACGATGATTTAAGTGATAAAAGCTCAAGACAACGCTTTCATATTTGTTTATTTGCTAAAAACGAAATTGGCTATAAAAATTTGATGTATTTGAGCTCGCAAAGCTATATACATGGTTTGTATTATTACCCAAGGATTAACAAAAAGCTTTTAGAAGCACATAGCGAGGGTTTGATTTGCTCGTCTGCGTGTTTGCAAGGTGAGGTTAATTGGCATTTAAATACCAAAAATGAAAGAAATTTAAAATTTGGTGCAAAAGGTTATGAAGGTGCAAAAGAAGCTGCGCTTTGGTATAAAAAGGTTTTTGGAGATGATTTTTACCTTGAGATTATGCGTCATGGTATTGATGATCAAAAATTCATCGATGATTCTATCATTAAACTTGCTAAAGAGCTTGATATAAAAATCATCGCAACGAATGATACGCACTATACTTTTAAAGAAAGAGCGGCTGCACATGAAGTGTTTATGTGTATAGCTATGGGGGTTAAGCTTGATGATCCAGGGCGTTTAAGACATGAAGTGCATGAGTTTTATGTAAAAACACCAGAGCAAATGAGTGAACTTTTTGCTGATATTCCTGAAGCCATTGAAAACACTCAAGAAATAGCTAATAAATGTAATTTAGAATTAAAACTAGGCGATCCTACCCCACCAAATTTTAAATTTACCCGTGAATATGCGAAAAAATATGGCTTAAGTTTAAGTCAAGAAGATCAAGAATTTAGCTTTGATAATGATGATATAGTTTTTGAGTATCTTTGTAAAAAGGGTTTGGAAGAAAGACTTCAATTTATCGATGAGAGCAAACATCAAGAGTATAAAGATAGGCTTGATTTGGAAATTAGTATTATTAAAAATATGAAATTTTCAGGTTATATGCTAATCGTTCATGATTTTATCGCCGCAGCCAAGGAAAAAGATATACCAGTTGGCCCAGGGCGTGGGAGTGCTGCGGGGAGTTTGGTTTCGTATTGTTTGAAAATTACAGATTTAGATCCTATACCTTATAATCTTCTTTTTGAGAGATTTTTAAATCCTGAGCGTGTATCAATGCCCGATATTGACGTGGATTTTTGTCAAGATAGAAGAGGGGAAGTGATTGATTATGTTATTGATAAATACGGAGCTGAAAAGGTTGCGCAAGTTATTACCTTTGGTAAGCTTTTAGCAAAGGGAGTAATCCGTGATGTAGCTAGGGTTTGTGATATGAGCATACCTGATGCGGATGCTTTGGCAAAATTAGTTCCTGAAGAGCTAAAAATCACTTTAGAAAAAGCTTACGAGCAAGAACCAAAAATCGCTGAATTTGTAAATTCTCATCCAAAAGGGCGTCAAGTTTGGGATTTTGCTAAGGCATTAGAGGGTTTAAATAGAAATGCAGGTATGCACGCAGCTGGAGTTGTGATATCTAATGAAGCTTTGTGGAATAAAGCTCCACTGTTTAGACAAAGCAAAAATGATGAGCGTCATTTGGTAACGCAGTATTCTAAAGAATATCTTGAAGATGTAGATTTAATCAAATTTGACTTTTTGGGTTTAAAAACTCTTACGGTGATTGATAATGCGATTAAGCTAGTGAAAAAGCGTTATGGTAAAGATGTAATTTGGGAAAAGATTGATATGAATGATCCTAAGGTTTATAAAACCATACAAAGTGGCAATACTTTAGGAATTTTCCAAATAGAATCAGGCGGTATGCAAAGTTTAAATGCTAGGTTAAAGCCTGAAAGATTTGAAGATTTAATCGCGGTTTTAGCTTTATATAGACCAGGCCCACTTGATAGTGGGATGGTGGATGATTTTATCGATATTAAGCATGGTAGAAAGGCTGCTACTTATGCATTTGAAGATTTAAAACCTATACTTGAAAACACTTATGGGGTTATAGTTTATCAAGAACAAGTTATGCAAATAGTGCAAAAAATCGGTGGTTTTTCTTTGGGCGGGGCTGATAATGTGCGCCGTGCTATGGGTAAGAAAAAAAGAGAAATTTTGGATAATCTTAAAGCAGAGTATTTAGAAGGAGCTAAAAAGCAAGGTTATGATGAGAAAAAAGCTGATGATTTGTTTGAACTTATTTTGAAATTTGCTGAATATGGTTTTAATAAATCTCACTCAGCTGCTTATGCACTTATAACCTTTCAAACAGCGTATTTAAAGACTTATTATCCTAGTGAGTTTATGGCTGCACTTTTAACAAGTGAAGAAAGTAATGTAGACAAGGTTGCAAAATACATTGAAGAGATGAAAAGAATGAATATTAAGCTTTTGCCGCCAAATATCAATAAAGCTCAAAGAGAATTTAGTGCAACTAAGCTTGAAGATGGTTCTGAGGCTATTATTTATGGACTTGGAGCGATTAAGAGTGTGGGAATTCCTGCAATAGAAAATATCATGGCAATTCGTAAGGAAGAAGGTTTTAGTGATTTTGATGATTTTATAAGTTCGATTGATCCTACTAAGATTAATAAAAAAACTATAGAAAATTTAGCTAAATCAGGTGCTTTTGATGAGTTTGGTTACACTAGAAAATGCTTGGTGGATAATCTTGAGCTTATTTCAGAAACAAGTAGAAAAATCGCTGAAGTTAAAAGAAACTCTACTGCTTCGCTTTTTGGAGAAGAAGAAATAGCTGCAGATATCAAAGTAGGACTTCATGATAGTAAAATAGAATTTGAACTAATGGAAAAACTAGGCTATGAAAAAGAAATCTTAGGAATTTATGTATCAGGTCATCCTTTAGATAAATTTGCAAGTCAAATAGAAGGTATAGAGTATTTTAAAAGCATGGACTTTGAAACACTCAAAGGAGAGGGAGAGCTTTTGGTTGTAGGAAAGATTGAAGATTTTAAATCAATGATGAGTAAAAGTGGTAAAAGATATGCTAAGGCTGTGGTTTTAGACTTTTATTCTACTTTTGATATGATTATCTTTGAAGCTCAAGTAGAAAAAGTTGAAGCGCTTTTTAAAGAAAGCAAGGATGAAGCCTTTGCCTTTTTGCTAAGATATAAAAACAACGACAATGACTTAAGTTTTAGTTTAAATGAAATTTATACCCTAGAAGAAGCAAAGGAAAATGAGCTAAAATCTTTTAGTAAGAAAAAAAGCTTTGCAAAAAAAGAAAACAAAGAAGAATTTACCCAAGATCCTATGAAATTTGAAGAAAATATCATAGAACTTGACATTAATAAGCTTAGTAAAGATATGGTGTATGAAATTTATGATCTAGCTAATACAAGACATAATCCAAAAGATGCTAATAACAAAAAACTTGTGCTAAAAGTACTTGATATGGGCAGTTGCTTGCTTTATCACACAAATTTTGTGCTCTCGCAAGAAGCTATGGATGTGATAGCTCAAAAATGTAAAACTTAAGTATTTGAATAAAAATAGGTTTGAATTTTTTTATATATGCAAATTTAAATTGATAAAATTCAATGCCATTTTAAAAAATCACAAGGTTGTCCTATAAAATGTCTCAAAAAAGGTTTTTATATATTTTTTAGTTAAAAATTTAATTATTTTTTAGCAAGACAGAATTTTTAAGATAACTAAAATATATATATATAAACCATTTTTGTTTGTCAAATATAATATATTTATTTTTAAAAATTTTCAATATTTCTTGTTTATATTCGCTTAATTTTAAAATTTCATAAAAATCTTTATCATAAAAAGCTCCAAGCTTTTGTACATCTACATTATGATTTGCAAATTCTATTAAAATGTCTTTTATTGGATATTCTTTACCATCAAGGTCCAATCTATCCTTAAAATTATCTAAAAAAAATAAGCAACGCAGGGGCTTTTACTCCAGTATAATATTCTATAATAGAATCTGCACGCAATAAATTATGTTTTAAAAGATGTAAAAATCTTGATATTCTTCCCTTTACTTCATAAGCAAGCATTTTCTGAATCGGTACTAAGTAATACCTTCCTACTATATTTAGATCATATGGTATATTTTTTAAATCTATTTTTAATCCATGTTTAAAAAGTAAATAAATAAGATCACTATGCACAAACATAACTAGTAGTTTTTCATCAAGCATCTCTTTAGGGTAACGCTTTATTAATTCTTGAAAGAAAAAATCAAGTGTTTCATCATCTGCATCGCAAAATCTTCTATTAGGCGTTTGATTAAGTCCAATATTTTCAAAAAATGTAGTATTAATTTTACTATCAAGATTATCCAAGATAAACTCTAAAATATTTTTGTTTTCTGTGCTAAATTTTTTTTAATGCAACGAATAAACCAAAATTATTTTCTTTGGTAATTACTACTTTATAGCCTAATGTTCTAAGAAATTTAGCATATTCTAGTTTATCAAAACGCAAACAAGTATGCATCACTTTATCATTAATTAGGAATATGAAAGCCTTGAGATTTTGCATTTTTTACAATAGTACTAAAAAAATCCTCACTTGGCATTACATTGCTTACTGTCCCTTTTGGTACATAAAAACAAAGCTGAGTGATATGTTCGTATTGTTCATTTTGCAAAAGAATTATTTTTTCTAAAATAATCTTAGCTTGCTTATAATCACGCGCCTTAACAAGCTTACATAATAATTCATAGCTTGGATTATCTATATCAAATACTGCTTTATATCATGAAGGTGGATTATTTTGCAAAGAGCAGTTGCTAAATATATTGTTTGATTGTTCTACTAATAATTATTGATAATTAGTGATAACTAAAATCTTTCCAAAGTGCTTATTTATCGGATTTATTTTGATAATTTGTGATAATTTATGAGAGTTTATGATAAAAGTAATGGTGCCCGAGGTCGGACTCGAACCGACACAAGGTTGCCCTTACCAGATTTTGAGTCTGGCGCGTCTACCAGTTTCACCACCCGGGCTTTTTAAGATTTTAAATTAAAAATATAGAATGTGAAATTATACTAAAAAAAAATTAAAACAATATAAAAATATTTATATAGAAAATTAAAATATCTTTAAAGTTGGAACTTTTTTTGCTTGTAAATAATTAAAAAATTTTATTTGTGGAGCAAAATAATGAGAATTAGCAATCAGTATAATTACTACACTTCTATACAAAATTACACGGATGGACAGTCTTTACTTAATAAATATAATTTGCAATTGCAAACAGGTCAGCTTATTCAACACTCTTGGGAAAATGCAAATATTTATATTAATGGCTCACGATTAGAATATGAAATGGCAAATATAGGTCAGATTATTCAAGGAACGCAAGCAGCACAAGAAATGGCAAAAAATACAGATACAGCTTTAAAAAACATTACCGAGCTTTTGGAAAAATTTAAAACACTTTTAGTAAAAGCTTCTAGTGATGGAAATTCTCAAACTTCAAGAGAGGCTATTGCAAAAGAGCTTGAGCTTATAAGAGATTCTATTGTAAATATTGCAAATACTAGTATTAACGGTCAATATTTATTTGCAGGATCTAATACAGCTACAAAACCTTTTGATAAATATGGAAATTATACTGGTAACAAAGATAATATTTTCGTAGTAAGTGGTGCTGGAACTCAAATTCCTTATAACATACCTGGTTGGGATTTATTTTTTAAACCTGATTCAAATATTAGCAAGATTATCTCTACAAATGTATCTATGATAGATGGTAGATATGATGTTAATTCTAATCCTGAGCAAAAAAAATATTTAGATGAAGAATCTAAATTTTCTTATCTTATAGGTCAAAATTATGTGAAAAATGGTGGACTTGACCCTGATAAAGATTTTGATTATGCAGATAGTAAACTACCTTTTCCAAGCTCATCAATGTATATTCAAGGTGTTAGACCTGATGGAACAAGCTTTAAGGCAACTATTAATATAGGACCTGAAGATAAAATAGGTGATGTTTTAGAAAATATTGGTAAATTGTATGGCAACACGGATGCAAACAAAGTTGTTGAAGTGACTATGAATGATAGTGGTCAAATAGAAATTAAAAATTTACAAGAGGGTAATAGCTCTTTAGATTTTCATGCAGTTGCTATGACACCGCAGCTTGAGGATGCAGATCAAATAAAAGCTTTAAGTGAAGCTGCTGCCGCTGAGGGCATCAGTATGGATGAAGTGACTAATCGTATTATGGAAGCTTCTCATAATGGAGATTTAAATAATGCTAAGAGTCCAGTTACTATTGAGGTAAATGGCGAGCAATTTACTGTAGATATACATAAAACAGATTTTATTAAAAGTAATATTAATGGTAATAAAACCAATGGGGCTGATTTTGATGTGCCTTTTGAAAAAGATGGCAATACTGTTTTTGGTAATGTTTCTCAAGTGATTAAAGGTACTAGTGAATATGCTACTGATAGCACCAAATTAAGTGAAGTTTTAGCGAATGCTAACGGTGATATGAGAGGTCAGCAACTTCAAATGGAAATCACTTCTAAAAGTGGTCAAAAATACAATGTAACTATTGATTTAGAAAATTCAACGGTAAGTTATCCTGATCCAAATGATCCTACTCAAACTATAAGTTTCCCTATTACTCATTCTCAATATAACGAAGCAACTGGTACTTCAGTAGGTATGCAAACAAAACCTGAAGATATTACTTATGGTCAGTTAAATGATATTATAAGCATGTTTGCAAGTGATAATGTACCAACTACCACAATTAATGCAAATCCAAATGGAACGATCAATAATGGCGATTTTCAAACTATTCAACAAAATATAAATAATTCTAAAGATTTTGTAGAAGTTAGTATGGATTATAAGGGTCGTATAAGTATTACTGATAAATTTTCAACTAATACAAATATAGGTCTTACTTTAAAAGATTCAAATTCAAACAGTGGTTTTCCGCCAGCAGGAGAAGTAAGTAATGGTTCTGGATTTGTGTTTAGTGCAAATAATTCTTTAACAATCGATGATCCAAATATTGATTTGATTAAAGACTTAGACGAGATGATAGATGCTGTTTTAAATGGCAATATGAGAGCTGATTCAGAAGGAAGTGATCCTAGAAATACAGGTTTGCAAGGTGCCTTAGAAAGAATTGATCATTTACAAGATCATGTTAGAAAAATGCAAACAACTATAGGAGCTTACACTAATAATATAGAAGAGACAAATAAAAGAATGACTTTTTTAAATATCAATGTGGCTTCTATTAAAAGCGGTGTAACTGATGCTGATTATGGGCAAACTTATATGCAGTTTATGCAAACTATGGTATCTTATCAAGCTATGCTTTCTGCTACTTCTAAAATTTCTCAAATGAGTTTATTAAACTACTTATAATTTTTTGATATAATAGCTTTTTTCTTTATAAAGGATATATTATAAAAAAAGAAGCTATTTTTGTTATTTCTAGTATTTTTATTTTTTATTTTTGTTTAAGTGCTTTGATACCCGATCAAGCTTTAGTAAGTATTATAGGGTATTCTTTAGCAAAACTTAGTTATTTTTTATTTGGATCATTGACTAAATTTTACCCTTTTGTTTTTTTTTGGTTTAATTATCTTTTATATAAAAATGATTATAACTTTGAACTTATTGAGCGTAGATTTAGCGTGGCTATTTTTGCTTGTATTTTTGCTTCACTTATTTTTGCCTCAGCATTTTTACAAGATAAAGGTTATATAGCTTCTGCTATGTTTGTGATTTTAGATGGACTTTTTGGAAAAATAGGAAGTTTAATCTTAGTGATTTTGCTTTTAGCTTTTGCTTTTAGTATTTCTTTTCCACAAATTATCAAAGAAGTATTTAAAATAGAGCTTAATTTTGATTTTTATTTAAAACTTGAAACTTTGATTAAAAATAAAATTTTTGGATTTTTTGGTGGCGATAAATATGAAAATGAAACCAAAGAAGAACAAGAAAAGCTTAAACAAGAACTTTTAATTAAAGATGAAAAAGAAGAACTTGTTGAAGAAGAATTACCAAAACAAGAAATTCAAGAAAGTAAAAAATTCAATCTTGAAGATTTAAAAAACCAAGAATTAGAAGATGTTGTGATTAGCGAAGAGGATAAAAAGTTAGGTTCAAGTTATATTCATGAACTTTCAGAACCTATTGCAAGTTTTGCTCAAAAAGCTAGTCAAATAAATATAAAGGAAGATGAAATGACCCCTGAAGAGTATTTATCAAAATACAAAAATAAAAGCGAAGATATATATACTCAAACTTTAAAAAGTAAAAATTTAGATGAGCCAAGCTATAAAAGACGCAATATGGATTTAAACGAAAACAAAGAAGAGGTGATAGAGGAAAATTCTTTGTTTGCCAAAGAGCTTAAAGAGCGTGAGCAAATGCTACAAAAAGCTAAATTGCTAGAAGAGTATAAAGCTTTACAAAAAGAAAAAATCTTAGAAGAGCTTAATGAGGATTTTAAAAAAATTGAAGAATTAAACGCTATAGAAGCACAAAAAGAAGCTGAATTTAAAAAAATTCAAAATAAAACTAGCTTTTTAGGGGTAAAAGAATTTAAAGATGAGGATTTTATTCCACAAAATGAAGTAAAAGAACTTGATTTTAGTGAAGATGATTTTACTAAGCCTATTAGTATAGAAGAGCTAAGAAGTAAAAGAAACTATGAAAGTCCTTTTGTAGTAGAAGAAGCACAAAATGAAGTCAAAGAAGAAAAATTTCCATCTGGGATTACCCAAGAGCCTATAATAGAAGTAATAGAAAATAAAACACACCATTCTATTGCTAATGAAGTGAGTGAAAATAAAGCTTTATTAAAAGATCTTGACTTTGGAAATTTTGAAAAACCAAAAGATTTTTCTTTACCACCTTTAGATTTTTTAACTATGCCAAAAGAAGGTAAAAGTGAAATCAATGAAGAAGAAATCGATAGAAAAATTTATGATTTACTTGAAAAATTAAGACGCTTTAAAATAGGTGGAGATGTAGTTAGAACTTACACAGGTCCTGTTGTAACTACTTTTGAATTTCGTCCAGCAGCAGATGTTAAAGTGAGTAAAATTTTATCTTTACAAGATGATTTGGCTATGGCTTTAAAAGCTCAAACTATAAGAATTCAAGCTCCAATCCCAGGTAAAGATGTAGTAGGGATTGAAGTTCCAAATGAAAAAATCGATACGATTTACTTAAGAGAAATTTTAGAAAGTGAGGTATTTAAAAATTCTAGCTCACCTTTAACCATAGCTTTGGGTAAAGATATAGTAGGCGATCCTTTCATCACAGATCTTAAAAAACTTCCTCATCTTTTAATAGCAGGAACTACAGGAAGTGGTAAAAGTGTGGGAATTAACTCTATGCTTTTATCTTTGCTTTATAGAAATTCACCAAAAACCTTAAGACTTATGATGATAGATCCTAAAATGCTTGAATTTAGTATTTATAATGATATACCACATTTACTTACACCGGTAATTACTGATCCTAAAAAGGCGGTAAATGCTTTATCAAATATGGTAGCTGAAATGGAACGCAGGTATCGTTTGATGGCTGAAGCAAAAACTAAAAATATAGAAAATTACAATGAAAAAATCAAAGAGCAAGGTGGCAAAATCTTACCATTTATCGTAGTGATTATTGATGAGTTGGCTGATTTAATGATGACAGCAGGTAAGGATGTAGAGTTTTATATAGGTCGTTTAGCGCAAATGGCAAGAGCAAGTGGAATTCACTTAATCGTAGCTACGCAACGCCCTTCAGTAGATGTTGTTACCGGGGTTGTAAAAGCAAATTTACCAAGTAGAATTTCTTATAAAGTAGGGCAAAAGATAGATTCTAAGGTTATTTTAGATTCTATGGGGGCTGAAAGCTTACTAGGGCGTGGGGATTGTTTATTTACTCCTCCTGGTATGAGTGGTTTAGTGCGTTTGCACGCACCTTTTGCGAGCGAAAATGAAATTGAAAATATAGTAGAGTTTTTAAAAGCTCAACAAGTAGTAGAATATGATGAGAGTTTTTTAAAAGATGATAGTCAAGATGGGGTTTATAAAAGAAGTGAATTTGATGATGGGGATTTAGATGAACTTTATGAAGAAGCAAAGGCTGTGATCTTAGAGGATAGAAAAACTAGTATTTCATATTTACAAAGACGCTTAAAAATAGGCTACAACCGCGCAGCAAATATCATAGAACAGCTTTCGCAAACAGGTGTTTTAAGTGAACCTGATGCAAAAGGGCAAAGAGAAATTTTATAATTAATTTCTTATTGCCTTATTATGATCTTTTAAAGTAGAGGTAAAAATATGCTTATTGGTTTTTTTATCTCTTACAAAATATAAATATTCTGTTTTAGCAGGAAAAATAGCTGCCTTAATAGCTTCAAATGAAACATTACACACAGCTTCTTTTGGTATGCCATTAAATTTATAAGTATTATAAGAACTATTATCTGATCTTATTCTTTGCGGGGTGATTTTTTCATGAGAGTATTTTCCATAATTTAATGTTCCATCCATTTGAAGCTTCATACCTTTTCTTAAGCGATTTTTAATCACAGATGAAACTATAGGCATTTCTTCATTACTCGCTGCTTCTTTTTGTATAATGGACGCTATAATGATATATTCATGCCATTTTTTTTCATTATATTCTCTAAAAATTTTATAAGAAAGTTTTTTAAATTCATTTGTAGAATAAGCCAAAAGATATTTTACTAAAAGCTCTTCTGTGATACCTTTTGGAATTTTATAAGTTTCAGGAAAAAGCATACCTTCTTTAAAAGGACTTTGTTTGTAAAATTCTTGCATTAAGGTTTTAGCTTTTAAATTTAATTTTGGTGCTAATTCTTCAAAGAAAATTTCAGTCGTTTCTCCGGGAATTAAAGTAATGGTTTCAAGCGCTGCCTTAGCGACGGTAAGCTTATGTAAAAATTCAACTCTATTTAACTCTTTTGTACCTACATTTATCCAGCCAGATTGCGGATGGCCCAAAAAATATAAAGTATATTTATCAATGCTGCTCATTTTATAGTTATTTTTATCTAATTGCGTTATAATCTTGCTAACAGAACCTTGTGGTATAAAAACTACAGAGTTTGTTTTTATGGGTAAAAGTAGATAGTAAAAAATGGATAAAAGAAAAATTAAAATCAAATCACAACATATTAAAAAAATTCTTAAATTTTTAGCATTACCTATGATACTTTTCATTGCTTTGTTTATTTACCTCAAAAATGGAATTTATATAGAAAAATTAGAATTTTCTTCTATTAATTTGGAGAAATTATATATTAAATTAGATAAAAAACTCATTTTAAATGCTAAAAAAGTCGTAGTAAATTCTCAAAGTCAAAACACTCAAAATGAAACTAGCGCAAGTAAAGCTGTGCAGCTTATTAAAGATGTAAAATATATTTATTGGTTTTTTCAAGAAATCAATATTGATGAAATGCTTGTTAATAACTATCCTGTGGAGTTAATTTATAAAAATAATCTATTTTTTGTAAATAGCAAAAATCTTTTGGTAAAAGTAAATTTAAAAATTAGTGATAAAAATATACAAGCTAATATTGATAATTTTCTTTTAAAAGATCATAATCTTAGCGTAATTGGTTCCTTGCTTATCAATCCTAAGACAAAATTTTATACTTTTAAAGGTAAAATTGATAGTGATTTTTTAAAAAGTGATGTTAAATTCTCACTCAAAAGAGAAGAGGTCGCTTATGAATTAGAAAATATCAGCTCAAATAATATTTCGCAAATTTTTGATATTTTAGTAGAAAATGGAGTGCATTTGCCTTCTAATCTTGCTCTTTGGGTGGGTGGTAAGGTAAAGGCTGATTTTTATTTTATAGAAAAATTAACTGGTTTTGCAGACTTTGGAAAACATAGATATTATTTGAATGATATTAGTGCTAAAGGTTATGTAAATAATTTAAAAGTAGTTTTAGATAAAGGCATAGATCCTATTGTAAGTCCTTTTGTAAGACTTGAATTTGCTAAACAAAGACTTGATTTTATTTATGATGAATTGCGTTTTAATAGTTATGATTTAACTCAAAGTCAAATTTATATAGACAATATGTTAAATGAGAAAGCAGGAATTTATATACGTATTAAAAGTGATAATGCTAGAGCTGATTATAGGGTTAATAAAATTTTACTTTTATATGATATAAAATTACCATTTTTGCAAAATAATGGTGTTGCAAAGACTGATTTAGTATTAAAAATTCCTTTTGAGTATCCTGAGAAAATTACTTATAATGGTAGTTTTAATATTATTAACTCAAATATAAATATAAGTGATTTTAAGATAGCTCAAGCAAATGTTACATTGAAAAAAGATAAGCTAGGTATACAAAATGCAAGTGTGCAAAGTAGCATGATTAATGGTGATTTTAATGCAAGTGTTGATTTGAAGCAGAAAAAAGGTGATTTTAAAACCTTTATAACAAACTTAGAGTTACCGCAAGAGAGCTTAAAAATGGAAAATAAATTTCTTGATTTAAACCTTGATTTTGATAAAAATATTAGTTTATACAATAAAGAACTTACCACAACTTTAAATTTTGATCAAGGCATGTCTGTTTATGTTGAAAAACTTGCAAAATATAAAAATTATTCTAAATTAATGCAAAAGAATAATGTGCATGATGGAGAATTGCTATTAAATACTTTGGATTTTAAAGATTTTGATGTAGATATAAACAATACTACTTTTGAATCATTTTTACTTTCTAAAGATAATAATCCTTATGAGTATGATAGTTTTAGTATAAAAATAAAAGGAGATGATTTTAATTTAACTAGTGTAAGTGGTAGTGTTTTTGCGCAAAAAGAGAATGATGATATTAATATTACTTTAAACAATGTTAATTTATTGATTTCACAAAAAGACACAGAAAATACTCTAGATACTCTTGAAAATATAACTTATAACATTGGTGGTAAAAATATAGATTTAATTTTAAATGATTTTAATAAAACTTTAGACTTTGATCAATTTAATGCTAAAATCAAAAAAAACTATATAAAAGCTTGGGCAAATAGGGATGAATCTAAATTTGATTTTTTACTCAAAGAAAATCAAATGCAAGTTAGAGCTTTAAAAATGGATGATGATTTTTTAAATACTTTTATGCATCAAAATATTTTTGAAAAAGGTGAATTTAATCTTTATATAGATGGCAATAGCACTGATTTTTTCAAAGGTAAGTTTTTATTTAAAAATACATATTTAAAAGATTTAAAATTTCATCAGCAACTTTTAAGTTTCATCGATACCATACCTAGTTTAATTTTGTTTAAAGCCCCAACTTTTAATGAAAAAGGTTTTAGTGTAGAAAATGCTGGTATAAGTTTTAACCGTAAAAAAGATCTTTTTGAGATAGATGCACTTAATTTTAATGGCGATAGTGCAGATGTGCTAGGTCAAGTTAAAATCAACTTAAGAAATAATCAAGTGGATGGTTTATTAGAGCTTAGAACGCTAAAATCAGCCAGTTCAGTCATTTCAAAAGTTCCTATTATCAATCAAATCATACTAGGCAAAGATAGGCAAATTAGCACGCAAATTAAATTAAGCGGAACAGTGGAAAATCCTGAGTTTAAAACTCAACTTATTGCACAAAGCTTACAACTTCCTTATCATTTAATTAAAAATATTTTTGAATTACCAGCTAATTTAGTGAAATAAACACAAAAAGGAGTAAAAATGAAAATTACTATCATAGGTGCAGGAAATGTTGGTGTAAGTACTGCTTATGCTTTGATTTTAAGGGAGTTAGTTGATGAGCTTGTATTGATTGATATTAATAAAGACTTGCTTTTTGCTAGAGAATTAGAACTAAGTCAAAGCATAGTTGCTTTTAATTTTGATATTAAAATAACTTGCACAGATGATTATGCGCACTCAAAAAATTCTCAAGTGGTTATTTTTAGTGCGGGAGTAGCTAGAAAAGAAGGTCAAAGCAGAGATGAGCTTTTTGCTATTAATTCTAAAATAATGCTTGAGTGCGCAAAAAATATTAAAAAATTTAACAATGATCCTTTGTTTATCATAGTAAGTAATCCTGTAGATTTTTTACTCAATGCTCTTTATGAAAGTAAAATATTTTCATCAAAAAAAATCATTGCTATGGCGGGTGTTTTAGATAATGCTAGATTTAAATATGAAGTGAGTAAAAAACTAAACATAAAAACTTCTTGTATAGATACTAAACTTATAGGTTTTCACAATGATAGTATGGTTTTAGTAAAATCTCAAAGCAAAGTTCAAAACAAAGCCTTAAGTGAAGTCTTAAATAAGCAAGATATTATTCAAATAGAACAAGAGGTTAAAACAGGTGGTGCTAAAATTATAAAATATTTAAAAACTTCAGCCTATCTAGCTCCTGCTAGTTCTTGTGTGAGGATGATAGAGGCTTTAAGAAGTGGAGAATTTTTACCAATATGTGTGATTTTAGATGGAGAATATGGTATAAAAGAAAAAGCTTTTGGCGTTATGGCAAGGATTAGTCTTGATGGAGTGCTTGAAACTTTAGAGTTAAAATTAGACAATCAAGAACAAATTGCATTAGAAAATTCTCTCATTCAGTATAATTATAAATAATTTTTAGGAGTTTTTTACTCCTAATGTTACTTTGCGTTATATATACCTATTTGTTTTACTTTATATATTAAATAATATTAATTCATGCTATAAATTCGCTATAATAAAAAGTTTGTTTTAAAAATAATTTTTGATAAAAAATCATTAAAAATAATAAATTTTGAAAGGAATATTAATGATAACCCCAGAAAATACACCAGTTTGGGTTGATGAAGCAAGATGTAAAGCTTGTAATATTTGTGTTAGTTATTGCCCGGCTGGAGTTTTAGCAATGAGAGATGAAATCAGTGCAGTTTTAGGGCAGATGATAGAAGTGGTTCATTCTGATTCTTGTATAGGCTGTAGTGAATGTGAAAGTCATTGTCCTGATTTTGCAATTTTTGTTGCTAAAAGAGATGAATTTAAATTTGCAAAGCTTACTCCTGAAGCTAAAGAAAGAGCACAAGCTATTAAAGAAAATAAATATAAAAAATTAAACGCATAGGAAAAACAATGAGAGAAGTGATATCAACAGGTAATGTTTTAGTAGCAAAAGCTGCGATTGATTGTGGCTGTAAATTTTTTGGTGGTTATCCAATTACCCCAAGTTCTGAAATAGCGCATGAACTAAGCCATATGCTACCAAAAAATGATGGTACTTTTATACAGATGGAGGATGAAATTTCAGGTATTAGCGTGGCTTTGGGTGCTTCTATGAGTGGAGTAAAATCTATGACAGCAAGTAGTGGGCCCGGAATTTCTTTAAAAGCTGAGCAAATTGGTTTGGGTTTTATAGCTGAAATTCCACTAGTAATTGTAAATGTTATGAGAGGTGGTCCTTCAACTGGCCTTCCGACAAGGGTTGCACAGGGTGATTTATTTCAAGCAAAAGCTCCAACACACGGAGATTATGCAAGTATAGCTTTAGCTCCTGCTTCATTAGAAGAAGCTTACACTGAAACTATTAGAGCTTTTAATCTAGCTGAAAAATATATGACTCCAGTATTTTTACTTTTAGATGAAACCATAGGACATATGAATGGTAAGGCAAAATTACCTGATTTAGAAGAATTAAAAATCATCAACCGCAAAAAATTCACAGGCGATAAAAAAGATTATAAACCTTATGCAGCAGGTGAAAATGAAGCTGCTACGCTAAATCCTTTCTTTGAAGGTTATCGTTATCATATCACAGGACTTCATCATGGAGATATAGGTTTTCCAACTGAAGATGGAGCGATAGTAGATAAAAATATGAAAAGATTATTTGGTAAAATCAAAAATAATACCGATGAAATTTGTACTTATGAAGAGTTTATGTGTGATGATGCACAGTTTTTAATCATTGCTTATGGTAGTGTTGCAAGATCTGCTAAAGAAGCTATCTTAAGACTTAGAGAAGAGGGTTTAAAAGTAGGGCTTTTTAGACCTATTACCCTTTATCCGGTAGCTGAGAAAAAAATAGCTCAAGTGGTATCTAAATTTGAAAAAGTTATGGTAAGTGAGCTTAATATGGGGCAATATTTAGAAGAAATTCAAAGAGTAAGTAAAAGAGATGATTTTATTAGCTTACACCGTGCAAATGGTCGCCCTATAACCCCAAGTGAAATTATTGCTAAAGTAAAGGAGAATATTTAAAATGGCTTTTAATTACGATGAATATTTAAGAGTAGATAAACTTCCAACACAATGGTGCTGGGGTTGTGGGGATGGTGTTGTTTTAAAAGCTATTATTAGAGCTATTCAAAAACTTGGCTGGAATATGGATGATGTTTGCTTGGTTTCTGGTATAGGTTGTAGTGGTAGAATGAGTTCTTATGTAAATTGCAATACAGTGCATACTACCCATGGTAGAGCTATTGCTTATGCAACAGGGATTAAACTAGCAAACCCTAAAAAACATGTAATCGTAGTAAGCGGGGATGGCGATACTTTAGCAATTGGTGGAAATCATACCATCCATGGATGTAGAAGAAATATAGATTTAACTCATATTTTAATCAATAATTTTATTTATGGTCTTACAAATTCACAAACTTCACCAACTACCCCACAAGGATTTTACACTGTTACAGCTCAAGCGGGTAATATAGACCCAAATTTTGACGCTTGTGAACTTACTAAAGCTGCTGGGGCTTCTTTTGTAGCAAGAACAAATGTTATAGAGGCAAATAAGCTTGAAAATATCATTTTTAAAGCTTTATCTCACAAAGGTTATAGTTTTGTAGATGTATTTTCAAACTGCCATATTAATCTTGGTAGAAAAAACAAAATGGGTGAAGCTGTAAGCATGCTTGATTGGATTAAAAATCGTTGCGTTGAAAAGTCTAAATTTGAACAATTAGATTATGAGCAAAGAGCAGATAAATTCCCTACAGGAATTTTGCATCAAGATGAAAACAAGGCAGAATATTGCGAAGCTTATGAGGAAGTTAGAAGAGCCTTGAAAGAAAAAAGAATGGTTGATTTAGGAGCATTAAAATGAAATATCAATTAAGATTTTGCGGTGAAGGTGGACAAGGGGTTATCACTGCAGGTGAAATTTTAGCTAAAGCTGCCATTAAAGAAGGACGCAATGCTTTTAAAGCTTCTACTTATACTTCTCAAGTTAGAGGTGGGCCAACTAAGGTTGATATTATCATTGATGAAAATGAAATCTTTTTTCCTTATGCAGTAGAAGGTGAAGTTAGTTTTATGCTTTCAACTGCTGATAAAGGTTATCATAGTTTCAAAGATGGTGTTTGTGATGGTGGTGTTATAGTTATAGAACCAAATTTAGTTCATCCAAGTAAAGAAGATTATGCTAGATGGAAAATTTTTGAAATTCCTATCATTACTATAGCTAAAGAAGAAGTAGGGAATGTAGCTACTCAATCAGTTGTTGCTCTAGCTATAGCTGCTTATATGAGCAAATGCATTGATATTGATGCATTAAAACAAACTATGCTTGATATGGTACCTGCAAAAACTAAAGAAGCAAATGCCAAAGCTTTTGATTTAGGTATAGAATACGCTAAAAAAGCACAAGCAGTTTCTTGATTTTTCAAGAAACTCTTCTTATAAAATAATATTTATTAAATTATCGTTATAATATTTTCCATTTTAAGCAAAAAGGTAAAATAATGAAAGAGCTAAATGGCTCGCAAATGATTTGTGAAGCATTAAAAGAAGAAAATGTTAAAGTAGTTTTTGGTTACCCTGGTGGTGCGGCTTTAAATATTTATGATGAAATTTATAGACAAACTCATTTTAAACACATCCTAGTTAGACATGAACAAGCAGCCTTGCATAGTGCTGATGCTTATGCTAGAATGAGTGGTGAGGTTGGTGTGGCAGTAGTTACAAGTGGACCTGGTTTTACTAATACAGTTACAGGTTTAGCCACTGCTTATAGTGATTCTATACCTTTAGTTTTAATTTCAGCTCAAGTTGCAAATTCTTTAATAGGAACAGATGCTTTTCAAGAAATCGATGCTATAGGTATTTCAAGACCTTGTGTAAAGCATAATTATTTAGTAAAAAATATCGAAGAATTACCTAAAATTTTAAAAGAAGCTTTTTATATTGCTACAACAGGTAGAAAAGGGCCTGTGCATATTGATATACCTAAAGATGTTACTGCTGCTATAGGTAAATGGTATTATCCTAAAGAAATTTCTATGAAAACTTACAAACCAACCTATAAAGGAAATATCAAGCAAATTAAAAAATTAGTAAGTTTGATTAAAAATGCTCAAAAACCTTTATTTTACCTAGGTGGAGGTTGTATAGCTTCTAATGCTAGTGATGAATTAAGAGAATTGATTCATTTTTGTCAAATTCCTGCAGTTGAAACTTTGATGGCTTTAGGGACTTTAAGAAGTGATGATGAGCTTAATTTAAAAATGGCAGGTATGCATGGGAGTTATTGTGCAAATATTGCTTTAAGTGAGTGTGATTTGCTCATTGCTGTGGGTGCTAGATTTGATGATAGGATTACTGGTAAAACAAGTGAGTTTGCTAAGGGTGCAAAAATCGTTCATATTGATATAGATCCAAGTTCTATTTCTAAAATTATCGAAGCGCATTTTCCTATAGTTGGAGATATTAAAAGTGTTATTTTAGATACCTTAGAAGAATTAAAAAAAGAAAGTTTTGACAATACAAAATACCAAGAATGGTTTAAAACTTTACAAAGATACCAGCAATTATATCCTTTAATCTATGAAGATAGTGATGAAGTTTTAAAACCTCAATGGGTTATAGAAGAATGTGCTAGATTGGCTCCGGATGCAAGGATAATTACTGATGTAGGACAACATCAAATGTGGGTAGCGCAATTTTATCCTTTTAATTATGCAAGACAACTTGCAACAAGCGGTGGACAAGGAACTATGGGGTATTCTTTACCGGCTGCACTTGGAGCTAAATTAGCTGTGGGTGAAGAAGTGGTAATAAATTTTGTAGGCGATGGTTCTTTTTTAATGAATATCCAAGAACTAATGACAGCAAGTGCCTATGGAATCAAAGTGATTAATATCATTTTAAATAATTCTTTTTTAGGTATGGTAAGACAATGGCAAAGTATGTTTTATAAAGAAAGATTTTCTAATACAGATTTAACAAGTCAACCTGATTTTGTTACTATTGCTAAAGGTTTTCATTGTGAGGGTTATAATGTCTTTAATAAAGAAGAATTTCAAAAAGCTTTTAAAGCAGCCTTAGAATCTAAAAAAACTTGTGTTTTAAATGTAGCTATAGATCGTTATGAAGATGTATTACCTATGGTGCCTGCAGGTGGGGCAATCTATAATATGATTTTACCTAGCTATAAAAACAAGGATAAAAAATGAAAAGAAGAGTAATTTCTGTCATTGTATTAAATGAGCATGGGGTATTATCACGCGTTGTTGGGCTTTTTTCAGGACGTGGTTATAATATAGAATCTCTTACAGTTGCACCACTTGATGATAAAGAATTCTCAAGGATCAATATCGTTACTCTAGGCGATGAAAAAGTTTTTGAGCAAATTATTAAACAACTACATAAACTCATACCTACTTATAAGGTGATTGATTCTAGTGATTTTATAGAAAAAGAAACAGCTTTGGTAAAGATTGCTTTAAATGAAAATTTTGCGGGCTTAGATGCTATATTAAAAGCTTATAATGGCAGTGTAACTTATAGTGATGATGAGTTTATTATAGTAATGGCAAGTGATAATGCAAAAAATATCGATAACTTTTTAAAAACCATGAAAAAGTATAATCCTATTAGTGTAGTTAGAAGTGGTTCTATTTTAATGGAGGTAAAATGAAAATTAGTGAAATTGCTAAATTTTTAGGCATAGAATATTGTGGAGATGATATAGAAATTACAGCTTTAAATTCATTAAATAATGCAAGTTTTACTGAACTTAGTTATTGTGATGGAGAAAAAAACTCTAAAAAAATTGCAAGTAGTGGAGCTGGGGCTATATTAGTCTCAAAAGAATTTGAAAATTTAGTTTCAAAAGATTGCATTAAGCTAGTCGTTGATAATCCACATTTATCTTTTGCGCTTTTAAGTAAACTTTTTGCCAAACCTTTAATCTCTAGTGAAAAGAAAAATTCTAAAATTGCTAAAAGTGCCAAGATTATGCCAAATGTTTATATAGGCGAAAATGTCCAAATAGCTGATCATGTGGTGATAATGGCAGGTGCTTATATAGGTGATAATGTAAGTATAGGTGAATATACTATAATCCATCCAAATGTTGTGATTTATAATGATACTAAAATAGGTAAAAAATGTCATTTACTGGCAAATTGTGTTATAGGTAGTGATGGTTTTGGTTATGCGCATACAAAAAATGGCGAGCATTATAAGATTTATCATAATGGGAATGTTATTTTAGAAGATTTTGTGGAAGTTGGAGCTTGCACGACTATCGATAGAGCGGTTTTTGAAAGCACTATCATAAAGCAAGGTACAAAGATTGACAATCTCGTTCAAGTAGGGCATAATTGTGAAGTAGGGGAGAATTGTCTTATAGTGGCTCAAAGTGGAATTTCAGGCTCAAGTATTTTAGGTAAAAATGTTACTATGGGTGGACAAAGTGCTACAAGCGGGCATTTAGAAATAGGAGATTTTGCTACCATAGCCGCAAGAGGTGGGGTCACTAAAAATTTAGAAGGTGCTAGGGTTTATGGTGGTTTTCCTATTATGCTTCAAAAAGATTGGTTGAAATTTCAAGCAAAAATTATCACAGCTTTTAGGGATAAACATGAGTAAAAAAATATTTAAAACTATAGAATTACATGGCAGTAAAAGCGGAGAAATAAGTCTTTGTAATCTTTCTAATCCTTATGGTATAGGAAGTAATGATATCTTAAGTATAGGTGTGGCTTTAAAAAAAGAAAATGGAATAGATTGGAAAATTCATGTTCCTTATGAAAATTTAAAAGATCTTATTCTAGCACTTCAAGAAATAGAAAAAAGTAAAGCCTAGTTTAAAAACTAGGCGTATTTAAATCCCGTTTTCTTCCTGCACTTATAATTAAAACAAAATTAAGTACAATCAAAATATACACAAAAGTCGGTATAGGAAAAGCATCACCATTTGCATAAGAATGAAGTCCAGAAAGGTAAAAATTTACTCCAAAATAAGTCATTAATATGGTATAAAAGGCTAAAACACTAGCACTTGCAAAAACAAAAATAAAATAAGTTTTAAAAATAAATCTTAAGTGCAATACCATAGTATAAACTACAATGGAAATCAAAGCCCAAGTTTCTTTTGGATCCCAACCCCAATATCTTCCCCAACTTTCATTAGCCCAAACTCCACCTAAAAAATTTCCTATCGTAAGCATTGCAAGTCCTATTATCATAGACATTTCATTAACGCAGTGTAGTTTGGTGATGTTTAAATCTATATTTTTATTTTTACCTCTTAAGGTAAAAAGAATTAAACTTAAAATCCCTATAATAAAACAAAGTGCTAAAAATCCATAGCTTGCTGTTATAATTGAAACATGAATGTTAAGCCAATATGATTTTAAAACAGGTACTAAATTCCCAATTTGAGGATCCATAAAGCCAAGATGAGCTACAAAAAGCGAAATGCCTGCTAAAAAACTCGCACCACATAAAGCCAAGAGTGATTTTCTAAAAAATATCACAGCACTTATCGCACAAGCAAAAGCTATGTAAATCATGCTTTCATAAGCATTGCTCCAAGGAGCATGCCCACCTACATACCAACGAATGATTAAAGCTAGTGCATGTATGATTACACATATGCTTAAAATGATGTAAAAAAATCTATATACAAAGGCAGATAAAGCAATATTTTTTAATATAGTATAAAAACTTAAAAAGAAAAACACTAACGCAAAGCTAATATAAACAAAAGTTAGATTATCAAAGATATTATAATGATTAAGTAGTATTTCAAGATTTAATCTTTCTTTTGGTGGTAAAACATTGCTTCCATAATGATTTTGAAAGTCTTTTAAAGATTGTAAAATTTCATTTGCATCTTGCCATTGATTATTTTCAATACCATTGCGAACTTGTAAAAAATAGCTAACTAAAAGCATTTGCAAACGCTCAACATCTTCTTTTGCAAAAGGTAAAATTTGCACTGGAGAATACCACTTTAAACTTTGCTCATTAATATCAGGAAAAATAGTTAAAGCTTGACCACTATAAATATAATATGCATGATTTATTTTTTCATCTAAAGCTAGCAAATCTTTATCAAAGCTAGTTCTTAATGAAGGCTTTTTGCGGTTAGCTTCTTCAATATAATTGCTAAGCTTATATACTCCATTATCAAACACATCATCAAATGCTATGTATTTTTCATTTATATCTGCGCCTATTAATTCTCTTAGTTTACTTGTTTTTGTAGCTATCATTTTGATTTTTCTAAATTCTTTAGGATAAATCATCATTGCTAGAAAAATTTGATCATAGTGAAGATTTAAAAATTTTTCTTTTTGAGTGATTTTATAAACAAATTCCATTGCTAAAGTATCTAAAGGTTTGATTCTACCATTATGATCTTGCACAAGTAATTTTGCAAAATTTAAAGAATGCTCATAAGAATTCTTTTGTAAATTTGAGAGTAAATTTAAAATTTCATTTTTATTTTCTTGTGCAAAAAGCGGAGTTTGTAAATTTGCAAAAAGCAAAATAAGCAATATAAAACTTTGGCCTTTTTTTAAATAAACACTTAAACGATGAAATCTTGAGTTTTTATCAAATAAAACCCATAAAAATCCTAAAATCAACAAAGTATAACCTATATAAGTAGGGATTTTACCAGGATCTTTATTAACTGAAAGTATAGTGCCTTGCTCATCTTGATCATAAGAGCTTTGAAAAAATCTATATCCACCATAATCAAGAACATTATTCATAAAAATATCATAATCTAAGTTAATATTATTTTGCTCATCTATGATTTGAATTTTTGAAGTGTAAGAAGATGGACTCATAGAGCCTAAATAACGCTCTAGTATAAAATCTTTTAAGTGTAATGCAAAAGGAAGCTTAATTTCTCTTGGCCCCCAATTGATAGTAAAATCTTTTCCCTGTAAGTTAAAATGCACTGCTTGTTTGTTTGTAAAATTTGGATTTAAGGTTATTTGCGTATTTGCTTTTTGATAATTAATATTTAATTTTAAGCTAGCAGGTGTGATAGAATCTTTTTGTGGAATATATTTGATAGAACTTATGATTAATTTTTCACCATTTAAGTCTATAGTTTTTTCAAAATGCTTTTGAGTTAGCGCGGTAAAGCTAATAGGAAATTCAAAACTAGCATTAGTATCAAAATCAGTAATTTTTATAAATTCTTCTCTAGTAACTATGGTGCTAGAGCTTTGATTTTCTCTTATATGCATTCCACCTTCTAAGCCAAAATATCTAGTAAGTCCAGCACCGATTAAAATCACTATAAAAGATAAGTGTAAAAGCAAGATAGAGTATTTTTTCTTTTGAAAAAGCTTATTATAAAATATCACTCCGATTAAATTTAAACCTAGTAATAAATGCAACATATCAAACCAAGCATTATTATAAATTAAAGCTTTAGCTGTGCTAATACCAAAATCATTTTCTATGAAAGTTGCTACAGCACAGGCTATAGCATATATACTCATTAGTAAAAAACTCATTGCAAAAGAAAAAAAATACTGCATTTTTAACCTTTAAATATTATTTTCTTTATAAAAATGTATAAGTTTTTGTGCTATGGTTGCTTCGTCTAAATTTTGATTTTCTTTTTGGTTTAAAAACTCCATTGTAGCGCTTAATCTTTTTGCGCTAATAAAACCAGGATAATTTAGCAAAGTTTGGCTGTTTTTGTTTAAAATTACAATAGTAGGGGTGGCTACTATATCATAAATACTAGAAAGTTCGGCTGTACTTAAGTCGCTTTTGTGGTTTTTATAAAATGTATGAATTTTTTTATAGCTTATATTTATATAATAAGAGCTGTATTTTTCTTTTATAAGTTCTTGTATTTTTTTATCGTTTTTAATTTCTTCTTTTAATTTATCACAATAAAGGCAATGATTTGCGCTGAAAATGATTAAAATGTTTTTATCATCACTTTTTATATTTGCATTATCTTTAAATAAATGAGCTATTTCTTCATAAGATTTTTTATCTAAATCATTTGCTTTTTGCAAATTTTCTTTAGAAAATTGTGTGCCACTTGAGATTAAATTAGAATCAAGTTTTTCTTCATTAGAGCAAGCTATAAAAAAAATACTTAAAAAACTAAGTGTGAGTATTGTTTTAAACATTTAAAATCCTTGAAAAAGTTAGGAAAAGTCCTTATTCGCTATTATAGCGAATAAGGTTATAAGATAGTGTTAAAGAAAGTATAAAGCATTAAAAATAAAAATACCAAACCAGTGATTAGCATTGCAAATCCTGCAAGTTTAGCTAGCCATTGATATGCTTTGAAGTTACTTTTATTTTCATATAAAGTGCTTAATTTTCCACTTTCTTTTAAGCGTTTATACCATACGCTTCTTTCTTGTTTAATCTCTTCTTCACTAATACTTCCTGAGAAAATCACCATATCCATAGGGAAGCGATCTGCTCTAAAATGTGTATTAAAGAAGTGAATTGCAAAAATAAATCCTGTAGCAAGTAAAGCTTCATCAGAGTGAAGTAGGGTTGCTAAGTTGATTGCTTCACCTGGTAAAAATTTACCAAAGAAAGCAGGAAACCATAAAATAAGCCCTGAAATACCAATGATAAACATACCCCAAAATACTGCTAAATAATCAAATTTTTCCCAATAAGTCCAGCGGTCAAATTGCGGTCTTGGTCCAAAACCAAAAAACCATTTAAAATGATCTTTCATATCTTTAAAATCTTGCCAATTTGGCATTAAAGAATCAGGACCAAAAGTAGCTTTTAAAACTTTCATAAAGCTTATTTTACCAGTGATTGGATCTCTTGCTACATCACGGCGTTTCCAATTTACAATGATGATTTCTCCAATGTGAGAGAAAAATACTGCAAACATTACTATAGCTGAAATATGATGTATGGTTGCTGCATTAATGATATCTCCACCCATTAAATCAATCATAGGTTTAGCCCACGCTGAATCATAGAATTTTTGTGGTAAGCCTGAGAAAGCAAGACCCAAAAAGCTAGCTGCCATAAAGAAATGTTGAATTCTATGGAAAGTACTAAATCTTCTTACTCTTACTTTATCTTCATGTGCTGCTTTTCTTGCTTCTTTCCATTCTTTAGGATATTTTATACGCATAGCAATTAAACGCAAGCACCAAAGTATAGTATGGGCTCCAAAGAAAACAAATACAGAAATCACCAAAATAGTCATGAATATATAAGCACCATGTAACCCAGGATATTTTTCACCATCACTATGATCAGCATGTGCCATCCAATTTACGAAATTTTCATTTGCATTTGGATGGCATGATTTACAAGTTTGAACACGGTTTATTGGCGAGAGGGTTGAGTTTCTTTCGCTTGATTTTAATATATTGTGTTTACCATGACAATCAGAACAAGTAGCAACACTTGGAGTTTCACCTGGTGTGCTTAATACCATACCTTTACCATGGAAAGTCATATGAAAAGTTGTGCTTTTTTGTTTATGGCATTGTGCGCACTTTTGATCGACTAATTGTTTTTGTGAATAAATTCCTGAATGTTTTGGGGTAACATGAATAGAGTGACAAGTCGCACAAGATGGTTTTTCTTTTTTCTTTTGTGCATCTTGAGCAGGTAAGAACTCTTGTACCCCATGAGCACTTTTTGCTAAAGCATTACTTGCTTTTTCATGACAAGTTGCACATTTTTGATTGATTAAGTTTTTACTTGCTGCAATATCAGCTCTAATGCCTTTACCTTTTTGAGCATGACAATCACGACAAGATGGGGTATTGCTAAATTTAAATCTTGAGTGGATAGTATCTTTAAACTCGATAACTTCCTTAGCTTTTTCCCATTTAACTGTGTCTATTTTTTCAACTTTTCTACCTGAGGTTACCCATGATTCAATGCCATCAAGCATTACAACAGAGTTCTTATAACCAAGTTCTATAGCAACTGCAGCAGCTTGAGAAGCTTCAAATCTAAAACGATTTAAACCATAAAACACTAAATTTGCATTTTTATCATTAGGTAATAAATTTTGCCAATTTTCCACATAGGTTGATATGGAATTAGGTATATAGCCATTAGTTTGTCTATCTTGCTCTGAATTGACATCAAAAAAATAAGTATTATTTTGATCTAGCATTTCTTGGGCTTGTGCTAAACTAATGCTTTTTATACCTTCTATTGATCCTATTTCTCCATTAGCTTCAGCAAAAATAAATCCTGATGGCGTAAAAAGAGTAAAAAGGACAATAAAAAGTCGAGTGATTAAATTTTTCAAGACTAGCTCCTTATTTTAAGGAAGAATTCTTCATTCTTCCTTTGTTTTATTTACCATTTAGGATATTTTGTGCTTCTTGGATATAAATTAAAGCTTCTTCTATGATTTTCTTAGAATAAGCAGGTCCATGAACACCCCAAGAACCATCTTTTTCTAGTCTATCAGCTATGGCTTGAGCTTGATTAGTTAGGCTTAGTACTTTTGATTTTTGCTCTACTGAAAGTTTTGTTTTTTCAGCAAAAGTTTTATCAATATTTGCTATACCTTTTCTAATTTTCTCATAACCTTCTTTAACAGGATTTTGCCACTCCATTACTTTATCATAAATCATTTCTTGATTGCTAAAGTGAAGTTTTTCAGGCAAGGTTGATTGCACAGGACTATGACAACCACTTGCACCAGGACCCATTAGATTAATATCACTAAAACTAGTTCTACCGCAACTCCACATTAAATCAAGGAAAAATCTACCTTCATCATCTCTGGCTATAGTCCAACCACCAACTTTAGGCGATCTTTCTTTGCCTTCTGGTGGATTAAGTGTTTTTGCTGTTTTATCTACTTTGATATTCCAAATATGCGAAGCTCTAACATTATCAAATCCACCTTTATCAGGGTTTTGAACCGCTCCAAAGTTTTCACAACTCATCATATTTGGCATGTGACAAGCTGTACAACTATCTTTTGCATGAATTCCACCTTTTTTGAAAAAGCTTGCTTGGGTTTCATGGCAATCTTTACAAGTTTTTTTAAGTTTTGTTTTAGTATAACCACTTTTCCAATCATTAAAAGTTACTTCATGCGGATCATGACAAGTATTACATCTCATACCTTTATCATAGTGTGCTGAAGAATACATTTGAGCACCTTCTGTTCCACACGCAGGACAACTTGATTTAAAATATGCGTTGAAAGGTTTTCTAGGATTGATTTTAGCATCGGTTTCATTGTATGAAAATCTTTGATGACATCTTTCACAATTTGATGGCATACCCGCACCTCTTGCTCCATAAAGATGCGCTCCAGCCCCATGGCATTCCTCACAAGTAATACCTTTTGAGATGGTATGTTTTTGAAGTTCTTTTGGGTTACCTAGTGCTTTATAAAATTCTTCTTTGCTTTTAAAATCAAATTTAAAAGTATGACAGGTTTCACAATATGCAGTAGCAGGTTGGAAAACCGCTTTTTCTTTATAAGTTGCAGCATAAGAGTTTGTTCCCCATACCTGAGAGCCATTTCCTCCAAAATCTTCCATTTTAGTAGGAAAACCAGGTGCAAAAGTAGCTATTTTTTGTGCCATTTCAGGGGTTAAAAATTCACTCCAAAGTCTTGAGAATTGATTACCTCCAGCAGTTAATTTACCACTTAAATCACTCAAATTTCCATCTTCAACATGGTAAGTTCCACGCACAAGCCATCTATCTATAAAACCATATTTTGTTCTTGGTGTTCCAATGAGAGCATAAACATCATTTGGATAAATTCCATCAGGTAAAATAGTAGCTTGAGAATTATACATAGGTTTTTTCAAACCTTCAGCTCCACCAACTTCTTCCATTTCATGCGGAAAACGCACGGTTTTTGCATGGCGAGAGCGTTCCCAAGAAGCATATTGAGCAGGGTGACATTCGCCACATTTTTTTGGACCTACAAATTTATTTGGAAAATCCAAGAAAGATTCATAAGGCAAACGATAGGTAATAGAGGCTTGTTTTAAATCGTGCTCAGCAGCAAATTTAGCTCCATTTTGATTTAAAACCCAGTTTTCCGTTCTATCACTATGGGTAAATTTACCTACCAAACGCCCTTCTTTTTCGTATTTAAAAATAGGGTGGTGTTTGTAAAGATAGTCAAAAAATGCATCTTCTTGAGCTACATATCCATCAAGGGTTCTAGGCTCTGAAGAAGCAAAAGCTTGTGAACTCAAACTTATGCCTAAAGCTAGGCAGGCATAGGTGACAACCTTAGCTAATTTGTGTTTCATAACTTCCCTTTCATGTAGTTTGTTAAAAGATAAAAAAACTCTTATTTATTATCTATTAACTATTAAAGTATAATTGTGACTATTTTTTAATAAAAAATAACTTAAATTTGTATTTAAATTAATATTTTATTAATATAAAGAATAAAAATTATTAACTACAAAAAAGAAGTATTTAGTATATTAAATTCTGCTAATAGTTCCCACCACCTTACCCACGATTAAAAAATCGCCATTTTGATAATGTACGTCTGCATAGCTTAAATTAAAAGAATGCAGATAAACTCCACCTTTATTGCTTTTAAAAATTTGTTTGATAAACAAACCATCTCGAGTATTTACCGCAAAAACTCCACCTTCTTTAAAGCTTTTGCTTTTATCTACTAAGCATAAAGAATCATCTTTAATTTCAGGCTCCATGCTATCGCCTATACATGGGATGATATCACAATCTTTTGAGCCAAAAAAATCACTTAGTTTTTCATCTATAATCACTTCTGAAAAACTTACATTATCATTTAAAGCCCCACCTCCCATAGAAGCGTTAACATCGTAATATTTTAAAACATTATAGTTTAAATCAAGTGTTAAAGTATTACTCTCAAAAGAGTCTTCGTAAAAAAATGCATTGATGTTGATATTTCTTTCATTTAAAAAATGAAGTATTTGTTTATAAGGTATGGAATTTCTAAATTTCATACTATAAAAGGTGTCAGGATTAATATTTAACATCTTAGCTACGTCAGAATCTTTGGCGTTTTTTATACCTTCTTTTTGGAGTATAAATTTAAGTTTATCAGTAATTTCGTTCATTTGCATGAAAATCCTTTTAAATAAAAAGTATTTTAGCAAATTTACTTTTATTTTGCAAGAATTCTTTTAAATTAAAAGATATTTAGCTTCCATAAATTTGGAAGCTAAAAAATTATTTACTAATTAAGCTTTTAATGTATTGATCTACCATGTATAAGCCATTTCCATTATCGCTTATGAGTTTGATTTTATCTACTATACCTCTAAAAAGTGCTTCTTCTTCGTGTTGTTCGCTTACATACCATTGCAAGAAATTAAAAGTAGAATAATCTTTACTTGAAAGCATAAAATCCACAAGATTATTAATAGAAGCAGTAATGCTTTGCTCATGCTCGAAAGTTTTTTCAAATACATCAAGCAATGATTTAAAATCACTATCAGGTTTTTTAACTTCTTTTAATTCTACTTTAGAATCAGTTTCATTTAAATAAGTGATGAGTTTTCTTGCATGATCACTTTCTTCTCTTGCATGTTCAAACAAAAATGCCCCCGCGCCATCAAAACTATGCTCATAACACCATGAACTCATGCTCAAATACAAATTTGCTGCATACATTTCTTTATTGATTTGCTCATTTAATAAAGCCACTACTTCTTTTGAAAGCATTGTTTCTCCTTATGAATTATTTTTGTTATATTAGTTAGAACTACATTAAAAATACATTAATAAGTATATTCATAAAAATTATAAATTAATATCAAAAGAAAAAACACTACCTTTTTGTGGGCTAGATTGAATTTTTAAAGAACTTTTGTGTAAAGTGAGTATTTTTTTAACTAAAAACAATCCTAATCCAAAAGAGTTGTTGTGTGTTGAGTTTGCTTTGTAGAATTTTTTTGTTATAAATTTAAGATGCTTTTCTTCTATGCCTATACCTTGATCTATGATAGTAAAATTTTGATTTTTGATGATGATTAACACCTCTTTTTTGCTGTATTTTAAGGCATTGTCTATTAGATTAATGATAACTTGTTCTATGAGAAATTTATCCGCTTTAATAAAGCTTGTTTGGCCTTGAATTTTCAACCTATCATCTCTAAAACTTTCTAATAAATTTTTACTTAAAACATATAGGTCAAATTTTTCTAAATTTAAAGAATCAAAATTAAGATTAAAAACAAAATTGAGTTTGTGTGTTAGTTGGTTGATTTTTACGCTTTGTTTGTGAATTTTTTCAAGTAAAAATAATTTCATATTTTCATCATTAGTTTCTTTTAAAGATTGTAAGCTCAAATCTATAACGCTTATAGGGTTTTTAAGTTCATGCGATATAGCGCTGATTACATTACTAAGTTGAGTATTTTTGGTTTGAATTTTCTTAGCTTGCTTTTTGTTTTTTAATTCTTGTTTGATGAGTAATTTTTTAATTTTCAATAAGCGTAAATTTAAATTTTTTAATTCATAAACGAAATTATATTTTAAAATGAAATTAGTATTTGATTTGATACTTTTAACAAACAATAATAATTCTTGAAAATAATTTTTGAAAAAATTAAACACAACAAAATAAAACACAACAAGTACAAGTAAAAAGAAAGAAAAAATAATAATATTTTTAATCCAAAAATTTTGTACCAAAGAGTGTATTTTAGGGTATACAATGATGATATATTGATAGTTTTTGCAAGTATAAGCTTTAAAATAAATTTCTTTTTGCTTATAAAAATCATGGGTAAAATTAGACTCAAAATGATTTAAAAAATAAGAATAATCTTTTAATGATGAAAAAATAACTTCATCTTGTTTGATGATAAAATCTGCCCTGGTATTTTGAGCAAATTGCTTGATATTATTGGAATTTAATATATCTAATAACTGAAATTGTAAAACATCATTAAGTGTTTTTAGTTTTTGCTCGTAAGTGCTTTTTACCGTAGTGTTAATATAACTTTCATTGAAAAAATAAAACAATATAAAAAAAGCAATACAAAAAAATCCAAGTGTAAAAAGGAAAAATGTTTTTATTTTTAGCACAATTTATAACCCACCGAACGCACTGAAATGATATTTTCCTTAATTTGTGGAATTTTTTGTTTTAATCTTAAAATAGCTGTATTGATTGTCTTATCACTTGTTGTGTCATTTTTCCATACTTGCTCACTTAAAAATTGACGGCTTAGAAGTTGATTTTTGTGATTAAAAAAACACTTGAGTAATTCTACATCTAGGGTTGATAAATTTTCAAATGTATTTGTTTTATAGGTTAATTTTCTCTCTTCTATGTATAAAGTAAAATCTTGATAAGAAATTTGTTCTTTTGGAGTTTTATTTCTTTTAGTTACGGCTTTGATTCTAAATAAAAGCTCATTAAAATCAAAAGGTTTACATATATAATCATCACAGCCTTGCTCAAAACCTTCTAAAATATCTTTTTGTAAAGTCTTTGCACTAAGAAAAATCACAGGCTCCATATAACCTTTTTTTCTTAATTGTTTTATCATCTCTACACTATCACCACTTGGTAAATTTCTATCCATGATGATTAAGTCTATTTCATTTGTATCTAGAAAATTTTCTAAGTCAAAAAAATCAAAATAGCTATAAATTTTTATATTTTCTTGACTAAGTCTTAGTGTGATTAATTCGTTTAAGTCTTTATCATCTTCTATCAAAATAACATTTAACATATAAAAATTATATCAAAAAATACATGTATCCAAAATGTTTCCAAGTTTTTTTAAATTTTCATTACTTTTTAACTAAGGAGAAAAAATGAAAAAACTTTTGGCTTTAAGTGTAGCTACTTTTGTTAGTCTAAACGCAGCAGAATTAAAAATAGCGGGTTCATCTACTGTCTATCCTTTTACTTCTTTTGTTGCTGAAGAGTATGCTGTTATAAAAAATACAAAAACACCTATAGTTGAAAGTCTTGGCACAGGTGGTGGTTTTAAAGTGTTTTGTGAAGGAATTACTGATATTTCTAATGCTTCAAGAGCAATCAAGCCAAGTGAATTTGAAACTTGTAAAAAATCAGGCGTGAGTGATATAGTCGGGATTATGATAGGTTATGATGGCATAGTTTTAGCTCAGAATAAAATCAATGCTCCATTAAATATAAGCTTACATGAGTTATTTTTAGCTTTGGCCAAAGAAATTCCACAAGATGGAAAATTAATCCCAAATCCTTACACAAATTGGCAACAAATCAATAAAAATCTACCAAATAGAAAAATTACAATCTATGGTCCTCCATCAAGTTCAGGAACAAGAGATAGTATAGAAGAACTTGTAATGGTAGATATTTCTAAAAAAATTCCTGAATATAAAGGTACATATAAAACTATACGCCAAGATGGAGCATTTATACCAAGCGGCGAAAACGATAATTTAATTGTTTCAAAACTTTCTGTTGATAAAGAAGCTTTTGGACTTTTTGGATACGGATTTTTAGCTAGTAATGATGATAAGATTAATGCTGCTTACATTGATGGTGTAAAAGCTGATGAGAAAAATATATCTGAGGGAAAATATAAATTAGCGCGTTCTTTGTTTATATATATGAATGCTAAGAAAAATCCGGAAGTATTTGAATTTGCAAAAATTTATATGAGTGATGATTTAGCTAAAAGCGGAGCAGAATTAGAAAAAATAGGATTAGTTCCTATGGATGAAAAAACTTTAAAACAAACCCAAAAACATATAGAAGAAAAAGGTTTATTAACTGATGAGCTTGTTAAAGCAGGGAAAGTTTTTTGATTTTTAGGATGAAAAATTGATAAAAGAAAAAATAATAAAATTAACGCTTTTTCTTTGTGCTTTTGTTAGCGTAGTAGTAAGCTTTGCTATTATGCTAACTATTTTAATTGAAGCATTAAAATTTTTTCAAAAAGAAAGTGTATTTACTTTTTTATTTTCAAGCCAGTGGGCAGCAGATGCTGCATTTGTAAGTGCTGATGGAAGTAGTAAACATGGAGTTTTTGGTGCTTTGAGTTTATTTTGGGGAACTTTTTATATTTCATTAATAGCAATGCTAACAGCCCTGCCTTTAGGTATAATGTGTGCCATTTATCTTGGAGTATTTGCGGGTAAAAAATCTAAAAACTATTTAAAGCCTATTTTAGAAATCATAGCAGGAATTCCTACCGTGGTTTTTGGATTTTTTGCAGCTATAGTTGTAGCTCCATTTATAGTATGGTTTTTCTCTCTCTTTGGCATAGAAGCTAGTTTTCAAAGTGCTTTAGGTGCAGGTTTTATCATGGGTATTATGATAGTCCCTATAGTAGCTTCACTCTCACAAGATTGCATTGAAGCTGTAAGTTTAAAAAGAATCAATGGAGCTTATGCTTTAGGTATGACTAAAAAAGAAGTCGTTTTTGCAGTAATTTTACCAGAAGCAATGCCAGGTATAGTTGCAGCTTGTCTTTTAGGGCTTTCAAGGGCTTTAGGTGAAACGATGATTGTTGTTATGGCTGCTTCACTGCGTCCAAATTTAACAATGAATTTTTTAGAAGATATGACAACAGTTACTGTAAAAATAGTAGAAGCATTAAGTGGTGATCAAGCTTTTGATAGTTCTTTGGCTTTAAGTGCATTTTCTTTAGGACTTGTGCTTTTTATTATTACATTAATCATTAATATATTTAGCGTTTATCTGATAAATCGCTTCCATAAAAGGAAAAATTTATGAAAAAACTTTTCAAACAAAGAAAAAAAGCTTCAAAAAATTTTAAAATATTTTGTAAAATGGGGCTTTATATAAACCTTATTTTTCTTTGTATTTTTTTATCAAGTGTAGGGTATCTTGGAGTAGGAGCTTTTAAGCAAACTTATATTTATGTAGAATCTGATAGAAATAATCCTTCTTATGAACTTTTATCACGTGCTGAACAAAGAAAAATAAGAACAGGTCAAATCAAAGAAAAATCTTGGCTTTTAGCAAATTCTGAAGTTGATCAATATATGAAAAAAAACTACAATAAATTAAGTGATGAACAAAAGGCTTTAGTTGATGAATTAGTTCAAAAACAAGAAATTAAGCTAAGTTTTAATACGAATTTTTTCCTTAATGGAGACTCTAAATCACCTGAAAATTCAGGAATATTTGCCTCTGTGGTTGGAACTTTGCTTGTGATGTTAGTATGCATGGTTGTAAGCATTCCAATAGGAGTTGGAGCGGCTATTTATTTAGAAGAATTTGCTCCGCAAAATGTATTTACGCATTTTATAGAAGTATGTATAAATAATTTAGCTAGTATTCCTAGTATTTTATTTGGACTTTTAGGACTTGGAGTATTTATTAATCTTTTTGGGATGCCGCGTTCGAGTGCTTTAGTTGGGGGATTAACTTTAGCTATTATGAGTTTACCTATTATTATTGTATCAACTAAAGCTGCCTTAAAAAGTGTGGATATTAATATGAAAAATGCAGCATATGCTTTAGGTATGACTAAAATTCAAATGATAAAAGGTATTATGTTACCTTTGGCAATGCCTATGATTTTAACAGGTTCTATTTTAACTTTAGCAGGGGCTATTGGCGAAACTGCACCTTTGATGATTATAGGTATGATAGCTTTTATACCTGATGTAGCAAACTCAATTTTTGCGCCAACCAGTGTTTTACCTGCTCAAATTTTTTCATGGTCGGCTATGCCAGAGCGTGCATTTTTAGAAAGAACAGCAGCAGGGATTATAGTGCTTTTATCTCTTTTGGTGATTTTAAATTTAGCAGCAATACTTTTAAGAAGATATTTTCAAGGAAAATTAAAATGATAGCAAAAACAACAAATTTAAATTTATTTTATGGCAAAAAACAAGCTTTGTTTGATATTAGTATGGAAATTCAAAAAAATAAAATCACAGCTTTAATAGGTGCTTCAGGCTGTGGAAAATCCACATTTTTGCGTTGCTTTAACAGAATGAATGATAAAATAGCAAAAATCGATGGTCTTGTTGAGATTGATGGAAAAGATGTTAAAAATCAAGATTTAGTTGTGCTTAGAAAAAAAGTTGGAATGGTATTTCAACAGCCTAATGTTTTTGTAAAAAGCATTTATGATAATATTTCTTATGCTCCAAAACTCCATGGGATGATCAAAAACAAAGATGAAGAAGATGCTTTGGTGGAAGATTGTCTTAAAAAAGTAGGGCTTTTTGAGGAGGTAAAGGATAAGCTAAAGCAAAATGCTCTAGCGCTTTCAGGTGGTCAGCAACAACGCCTTTGTATAGCAAGAGCTTTAGCTATAAAGCCAAAATTATTACTTTTAGATGAACCAACTTCTGCACTTGATCCTATATCTTCAAGTATTATAGAAGAGCTTATTAAAGAATTAAGTCATAATCTTTCCATGATCATGGTAACACATAATATGCAACAAGCTAAGCGCGTGGCTGATTATACTGCGTTTTTTCATTTAGGAGAACTTGTAGAATTTGGAGAGAGTAAGGAATTTTTTGAAAATCCAAAAGAAGAAAAAACAAAAGCTTATTTAAACGGAGCTTTTGGGTAATTTTTATTTATTTAGAAATTTTGATGATGTAATTAATCAAAATTTCTAAAATACATTTGTTTATTCTTAAAATCAGTATAATTAAAAATATATTTATCTTTAAAAAAGCAATTTTTAAGTAAAATTACTTTTACTTTCAAAAATTATTATCAAAAAGAGTATTTATGGCCAGCAAACAACTTTCACTCAAGCATCTTAGTATGCCTATACTACTTGAAATGTTTTTAAGATATTTTTCATTGATTATCAACACCGTTATGGTTTCGCAGTATTCTAATTTTTTAGTTGGGGCTATGGGTGCGGGTAATCAAGTAGCAGATTTATTTATTATTATTTTTAGCTTTTTAAGTGTGGGTTGTAGTGTGGTAATTGCTCAAGCTTTAGGAGCTAAAAATTATACTTTAGCTAGAAAAGTAATCCATCAAAGTTTATTTTTAAATGGCTTAATCGGACTTGTATGTGGAAGTTTGATTTTATGGCATGGAGAGTTTTTACTTTATCTTTTACAAATTCCAAATGAACTTTTAAAAGACAGTGAAATTTACTTACATATGCTTGGAATTTGTTTATTTTTTGATGCCATGGGTATAGTTTTGGCTGCTATTATTAGGGTGTATAATATGGCTTATTGGGTTATGTTTACAACCTTATTGATGAATGTTGTGATATTTATAGGAAATTTTTATGTATTACATTTTACCAAATTAGAGCTTTTTGGAGTAGGGCTTAGCAATATATTAGGACGTTTAGTAGCTTTTGGTATGCTAGTGGTAATACTTAGTTTTAAACTTAAAATTTATCTTAAAATTAAAGAGATGATAAGCCTTGAAAAAGCTGTACTTAAAAAGATTTTAAATATCGGTGGATTTGCTGCTGGTGAAAATTTAATATGGTTTATACAATACACCATAGCTTTTGCTTTTGTAGCAAGTTTGGGTAAAGAAAATTTAAGCGTTCAAACGATTTATTTTCAAATTTCTTTGCTTATCATGCTAGTAGGACAAGCTATAAGCGTGGCAAATGAAATTATCATAGGTAAGTTAGTCGGTGCAAAATACTTAAATGTAGCCTATAAACATACTTGGATAGCTTTGTATTTTAGCGTGGTTGCAAGTGCTTTTGTAGCTTTGCTTAATTTTGTTTTGCAAGATTTTACCATGGGTGTAGTAAAGCTTGAAGAAAGCTTAAAAGAACTTATGATACCACTTTTTACTCTTTCTATTTTCTTAGAAATCTCAAGAACTTTCAATATAGTCATGGTAAATTCACTAAGAGCAAGTGGTGATGCGAGATTTCCGTTTTTAAGTGGAGTGGTGTTTATGCTTGGGGTTTCTTTACCAGTTGGCTATGTGCTTTGTTTTTATGCTGGACTTGGAATTTTAGGAGTTTGGATAGGTTTTTGTGCAGATGAGTTTTTGCGTGGCATAGTAAATTCATATAGATGGAAAAGTAAAAAATGGCAAGGCAAAGCACTAGTATAAAAGGAATTTTAGATTTTAAAGAATTTCGTTTTGCTTTTGAAAAGAAAAGACTTAAATACTTAAGACTTAGGATAGATAGGGATTTAAATTTCAAGCTTAGCATACCGCTATATTATGAGCAAAGAGATGTTTTAAGATTTTTAGAAAAAAATGAAAGTTGGATTAGAGCCAAAGAAAAAGAACTTTCTTTAAAAAGAGTAGTTTTAGCAAGTGATGAGTTGTATTTTTTAGGTAAAAAATACAAGCTAGTTTTTAACGAAAATCATAAAAAAGTTCTCATAAAAAAAGATAAAATTTTTGCAAAAAATGAAAAAGATTTAGATCTTTTCTTAAGACGTAGTGCTAGAGTGATTTTTGAGTATTTTATAAAAAAATGGCAATTTGCCTGCAGGAGAAAAGTGCAAAGAATTTGTATTAAAGAAATGATCTCAAGATGGGGTTCTTGCAATCATCAAAAAGCATATATAAACTTAAATTTAAAACTCATACAAAAACCTATAAAAGCTATAGAATATGTGATTTTACATGAACTTACACATTTAATCTACCCACATCATCAAAAAGAATTTTATGATTTTTTATATAAATTAATGCCTGATTACAAGGCAAGAGAAGTTTTTCTAAAAAGTCTTATTTTTTAACAAAAATTTATTTTAATTTAAAAAATTATTTATTAAAATAAATAGTTTTTAAATATCTTTTAAAGGAAAAATAATGAAAAGAAGAAATTTGTTAAAAGTAGGTGCTCTTGGTTTAGCTGCTATGCTTTTTAGTGGAGTGGCTTTAAATGCTAATGATGTGGTTAATTTTCCAAAAGATAAGCAAAAAGCTTTATTGCTCTCAAGTTCAGGTTATAAAGACACTGGATATTTAAACCATGCTTTACCTTGGCTTAAAGAATTTGTTGAAAAAAATAACTTAAAAGGCAAAAAAGTAGCATTCATACCTTATGCGGGTGTTAGAAAAACTTATGAGCAATATGAAGCACAAGTTGCTAAAGCCTTAGAAAGCTTAGGACTTCAAATAATTAGTGTGCATAGAGGCAATGCTGTTGATATTGTTAAAAGTGCTGATGCGATTTTTGTAGGGGGTGGAAATACTTTTGAACTTGTAAATCAACTTTATAATAATAACCTAGTAGAACTCATTGCAAAAAGAGTAAGCGAGGGTGTGCCTTATGTTGGTTGGTCAGCAGGCTCAAATGTAGCGGGTGCAACTATGATGACAACTAATGATATGCCTATAGTTGAACCAAAATCATTCAATACTTTCAATATTTTCCCTCATCAAATCAACCCGCATTTTATCTCAGGCAAGCCAGTAGGACATAATGGTGAAAGCCGTGAAGAAAGACTTGAAGAGTTTTTGATTGTTAATCCTAAAGTAGTTGTTTATGCTTTACCAGAAGGTGTTGCATTATTACTTGATGGCAAAAAAGCAAAAGTTTTAGGTGTAGATAAAAATGCGCCACTTTTAAAACTTGAAAATAAAAAAGAAATTCAAAAAATCGCTATCGGTTCTGAATTTAACTACTAAAATAACAAGCTATCTAAATTTTAGATAGCTTGTTTAAGCTTTCCTTAGAATTAAAATTGTTATATTTATACTTTACAAATTTTAATTTTAAGGTTTTAAACTTGCTTTTAGAAATTACTTTTTATTATAAATCTAAAAATGATATTTTTGAGTATTTGTTAGCTTATTATGCTAAAGATTATGCGTATGATTATGAGCAAAAAGATGAAAAAATCATCATTAAAGTTAAGGGTGAAAAAGATGAGATTCAAGCCTTTTGTTCTAATTTAGAAAATATCAGCCACAGTGTTTTTTTAAACAAATTTGACTTAAAAGTTATAGAAGAAGATTTTACACCTATAAAAAAAGAAAAAACTTTCACTAAAAGAAATTTTTTAACAAGACTCAATGCAAATACTTATACTCAAGGTAAACTTTTAGAAAATGAATGGGGTGTTTTTGTAGAAGAAGAGTTTAAGATAGAAGAAGATTTTATAAAAATCACTAAAGAAAATTTCTGCGATAATTTAAAAAAAGCCTTAGAAAAATTAAAAAATAAAGAAAAAATGTATTTTAAAAGTCCAAAAGGAGTATATGCTTTTGAAATTTTTAATGAAGCATTGGATGATTTTTTAATACCTTGTGACCCAAAGCATATCAATGCATTTTTTTCCTGTAATAACGAGCAATTTAAAATCTTAGCAGGGGTTGAAAAGCCTCTAGTGAAGCTTAAATTTAATGCTATTTTTAGACAAAATCATCAATTAAATCATGAGTATTTTAAAATAAAAATATATGATAATCTTTTCTTGTTTGCCTTGTGTTTTGAGCTTGAAAAAGAAGGAATTAAGTTTTTAAATTTTAAAAAGTTAGAACATTTTGAAGATGATTTTGAAGTGGCTTTAATAGAAAATGAACTAGTAGTTTGTAGGGGTTATGATTATATTTTACCTGAGTTTAAAAATTTGATTTTTCAAAAAGAAGATAAAAATTTTGCAAGAATTTCTTGCATATTGTCTGATTTTAAAGACAAAAAGCCTTTGCTTTTAGAACTTAGTAAAAAATATGATGATATTATCTTACTTGATAAAGAGCTAAATCTTTTAAAACTTTGCTTACCAAAAAGCTTTGATGAGTTTTATGAAACTATAAGTCAAGATGATGTTGCTAAGAGATTATTAGCTAATTATGAAAAAGAATTTACCCTAGTGCGAAAAGAACTTAATATGGCTAATAATTTTTTTAATCTTTTTGGCATGATAGGGATGATTTTAGAACTTGATGAAGATATACAAAGTGCTGCATTAGCGCTTTTGGCCTTAGCAGATGAGAGTAAAATGGCAAAAGGCGTTAGGATAGATTTTAAGCTTAATGAGCAAAAAGAATTTGATTATACTAAGACCTTAAGAAGCGTGATGAGTTTTAAGCTTGCTGGAGTAGAAAATCAAATCATAGCCTTAGGTGTTGTTGAGAGCTTGGCGTATTTTTTAAGAGATTTATTTGATGATTTAAAAGCTAAAGAACAAGTTGATTGTGCCGTGCTTAGTGGGAGCTTGTTTGAACACAAAAGCCTTAGTAAAAATGTATTTAAACACATACCATTTTTTAAGTTAAGTGATGTCCCACTTTGGATATGAAATTCATATTAAAGGGCTAGTGCAAGGCGTTGGCTTTCGTCCTTTTGTTTTTAATATAGCTAAAGAGCTTAATTTAAAAGGTGAAGTTTATAATAATAGCTTAGGAGTTGTTATAATCCTTGAGTGTAGTAATGATGAATTAGAAATTTTTAAAGAAAAACTTTTTGCTAATTTACCGCCTTTAGCTAGGATAGATGATTTTAATTTTTCTTATAAAAAACTTCAAAAAACTTATAATGATTTTAGCATAAGTACTTCACAAGATAGTGAAAAATTTAGCCCGATTTTGAGTGATTTTGCTCTTTGTGAGGATTGCTATAATGAATTTTATGATGAGAAAAATCCGCGTTTTAAATACCCTTTCATCACTTGCACAAATTGCGGGCCAAGATTTTCTATTATAAAAAAACTTCCATATGATAGAGTTAATACCACTATGGATGAGTTTAAAATGTGTTCTTTTTGTCAAAGCGAGTATGAAGATCCTACCAATCGTCGCTTTCATGCCCAACCACTCTCATGTCCAAAATGTAAAATTACTATCTTTTTAAAGGATAAAAATCAAAATATTTTAGCCAAAGATGAAAAAGCTTTTATCTTGCTTGCAAAGCTTTTAGAAGAAGGTCAAATCATAGCTTTTAAAGGTATGGGTGGGTTTCATTTAATTTGTGATAGCACAAATGAAAATGCTATAAATGAACTTAGAATACGTAAAAATCGCCCTAAAAAGCCTTTTGCTATTATGGTAAAAGATCTTAAAATGGCTCAAGAATTAGCTTTTATTAATGAAGCTGAGGCAAAACTTTTAACTTCAAATTTAAAACCCATAGTTATTTTAAATAGCAAAAATATCCATAAAAGCTTAGCACCAGATACTAATAAAATAGGCATTATGTTAGCTTATATGGGAACACATTTAATGCTTTTTGAACATTTTAAAAAGCCAATTATTGCAACTAGTGCTAATTTAAGTTCACTAAGCATTATTTATGAAGAAACAAAACTTTTAGAGCAACTTAGTGATGTGTTTGATTTTTATCTTGATTATGATAGAGCAATACATAATTCAAGTGATGATAGCATTGCTCAAGTTATTGGTAAAGAGGTAATGTTTTTAAGGACTTCAAGGGGGCTTAACCCACTTTATATTAACACAGTAGATATTTTTAATGTAAAAGAAAATATTCTCGCTCTAGGAAGTGAGTTAAAAAATGAATTTGCATGTTTTTTTAAAAATCAAATTTTTATTTCTCCTTATATAGGTGATATGAAAAGTTTAGACATACAAGAGAGATTTTTTAAAATTTTAACTTTCTTTCAAAACTCTTATAGGTTAAATTTTGATCATATTTTAAGCGATAAACACCCACAATTTAACTATGTAAAAGAATTTAGAGATTATAAAAATTTTCGCGTGCAACATCACTATGCGCATTTGTGCGCTTGTTTATTTGAACACAAAATTTACAAAAATGATGTTTTAGCCTTTATTTTTGATGGAACAGGTTATGGAGATGATGGAAAAATTTGGGGTGGGGAGATTTTTAGAGCGAATTTAAAAAGCTATGAAAGGCTAAATCATTTTAAAAATTTCAAACTCATTAATGCAGATATTAAAAATATCGCAAATTTAGCTTTGGCTTTGATTTTTGATTTTAATTTAGAAAGTAAAGCTAGCGAGTTTTTAGCTAAATTTTCTCAAGTAAAATTAAATAATCTTAAAAAAATTCATACTCAAAGCTCTTTATATACAAGTTCTCTTGGTAGGATTATCGATGCTTTTGGCGCTTTTGCTTTTGATATACAAAAGCTTGATTATGAAGCACAAATTGGACTTTTGATGGAAAAATATTATGATAAAAATCTTGATTATAGTTACAAATTTGACATCAAAGAAAAAGAAATTTGCTTTAAAAATGCTTTTTTGCAAGCCTTAGAAGATAAAGATAAAGTTAAAATTAGCACAGGTTTGCTTAATGGCATTACAGATTTAATTATAGAATATTCAAAAGATTTTAAAGAAGAAGTGCTTTTATGTGGCGGAGTATTTCAAAATAAAACCTTACTTGAAATTTTAGATCAAAAAAATTTTGCTTATAAAACTTCTTTGCAATTTCCTTGTAATGATAGTTCTATTGCACTTGGACAACTTGTGCATTATTTATCTTTAAAAACTTAATAAAACTCATATTTTTTTAATACTTTTTTATATACAATAAAATAAAAAGATAAAGGAAAGATTATGTGTAAAGATTGCGGCTGTTCTATTAATGGACATGAACATCATCATGATCACCATCATGAAAATCCGGCTTTAAAAGATGAAAAAACTATTAATGTTATTAGTAAAATTTTATCAAAAAATGATCATCAAGCAGCTCATAATAGAGAGCATTTTAATGAGTATAATACTCTTTGTATTAATCTAATGAGTTCCCCAGGAAGTGGTAAAACAACGCTTTTGGAAGAAACTATAAAAACTTTAAAAGATGATTTAAAAATAGCCGTGGTTGAAGGAGATTTAGAAACTAACAATGATGCAAATCGCATTATCAAAGCAGGAGGCTTAGCTCATCAAATCACCACAGGACAAACTTGCCATTTAGATGCTTTTATGGTGCATGAAGCTTTACATCATTTTAAACTTAGCGAACTTGATATAGTTTTTGTTGAAAATGTGGGAAATTTAGTATGTCCTGCAAGTTATGATTTGGGCGAGCATTTAAATGTAGTTTTACTTTCAGTAACAGAAGGTAGTGATAAGGTAGAAAAATATCCAGTGATGTTTAGAAAGGCTGATTTATTAGTCATTACTAAAGCTGATTTAGCTCAGCATTTTGACTTTGATTTTAAAGCGGCTTCTATGGCTGCTAAAAGGCTGAATCCTAAAATAGATATTATGATTTTAGATAGCAAAACAAAAACAGGATTTGATCTTTGGATAAATTATCTAAAAATGAAAAAGGAGCTTAACTAATGTGTCTTTCTATACCTTCTAAAATTTTAGAAATTGATGAGCTAAATTCAGCCATAGTAGAAACTTTAGGGGTTAAAAGAAGAGTGAGTTTAGATTTAATAAGCGAGCCTTTAAAAGTAGGCGATTATGTGCTTATACATGTAGGTTTTGCTATGGAAAAAATCGACACTCAAGCTGCACAAGAGAGTTTAAAAATTTATACAGATATAGCAGAGAAAATGCAAAATGGACAAATTGATGAAAATGAAGGTGATATGGGGCTAAAAAATGGATTTAATTAATGATTTTAGAGATAAAGAAAGAATTTTAGCCCTAAAAGAACTTATTGCTTCTAAAATTACTAAGCCTATTAATATCATGGAAATTTGTGGTGGACATACGCATAGTATTATGAAATTTGGTTTGCCTGATTTATTACCCAAAGAAATTAATTTTGTGCATGGTCCAGGTTGTCCTGTATGTGTTATGCCTAGAGAGCGTATTGATACAGCTTTAAAGCTTGCAAGTATGCCAAATACTATCTTTTGTGTATTAGGTGATATGCTTAAAGTGCCAGGAAGTTATGAAAGCTTAATTGATCTTAGAGCTAAAGGAGCTGATATTAAAGCACTTTATACACCTTTGGATGTGATAGATATAGCTTTAAAAAACCCTGAAAAAAATATAATCTTTTTTGCTATAGGTTTTGAGACAACTACACCTATGAGTGGGGTGATTATAGAAAAAAGCATGGCCTTAAATTTAAAAAATTTATTTTTTCATATCAATCATGTATTAGTTCCACCTGCAGTAGAAGCTATCATGCAAGATAAAAATGTAAAAATTGACGCCTTTTTAGCACCTTCTCACGTAAGCGTTATCACAGGATCAAACATTTATCAACCTATTGCAAAAAAATATAAAACCCCTATAGCAGTGAGTGGTTTTGAGCCAGTTGATATAATGCTTAGTGTGTTAAATATAGTAGAGCAAATGAATGCAAATACTTTTGAGGTTTATAATGAATATCATAGAGTAGTTAGCAAAGAGGGAAATTTAAAAGCCAAAGCTTTAGTAGAAAAATACTTTAAACCTTGTGATTTTGAATTTAGAGGTCTTGGAGTGATTGTAAATGGTGGGCTTTGTTTAAAAGATGAATTTGCACACTTAGATGCTAGCAAAGTGTTTGATTGTAAAGTACAAAGTAAAGATGAAAGCAAGGCTTGCATTTGTGGTCAAATTTTAAGAGGCTTAGCTAAGCCTTATGATTGCAAGGTATTTTCAAAAGCTTGCACTCCAAAAAATCCCATAGGTAGCTGTATGGTTTCTAGTGAAGGAGCTTGTGCGGCTTATTATAAATACTATCAAGATAAGGCATAAAATGAAACAAATTACTCTAGCTCATGGTGGCGGTGGCGAAGAAATGAATGCTTTGATAAGTGAAATTTTTTCTATTTTTGAAAACGATATTTTAAAAGAAGCAAATGATGCTGCTATTTTAGATGATTTGGCTTTTAGCACTGATTCTTTTGTGCTAAATCCTATCTTTTTAAAAGATATAAATATAGGAAAATTAGCAGTTTGTGGTAGCGTAAATGATGTATTAATGGTGGGAGCAAAACCGCTATATTTATCGTTAGCTTTGATTTTAGAAGAGGGTTTTGAGATAGAAAAGTTAAAAATTATACTAAAATCTATAAAAGAAGAATGCGATAAAGCGGGAGTAAAACTAGTTTGCGGGGATACTAAAGTTGTTCCTAAAAATAAAGGCGATGAGATATATATTAACACTTCATGTATAGGTAAAAATATACAAAAAATCAATACCAAAGACTTAAAAAGTGGTTGTAGTATCTTAGTTTCAAGGGATATTGGAGCTCATGGTTGTGCGGTTTTGGTTGAAAGAAATAATTTAGAGGCAAATATCCAAAGTGATTGCAAAAGCTTAAAAGATGAAGTTTTAACACTTTTAAATGCAGATATTTCTATAAAAGCAATGCGCGATGCTACGCGTGGTGGGCTTAGTGCGGTTTTAAATGAATGGGCTAAATTAAGTAATTTAGAGCTTTTAATATATGAAGAAAAAATCCCAGTTTGCGATGAAGTTTTAGGGGTTTGTGAGCTTTTTGGGTATGAGCCTTATGAGCTTGCAAATGAAGGAACTTTTATTATTTGTGTAGATAAAAAAGATGAGCAAAAAGCATTAGAAATTTTAAAACAATTTAATGCTAATGCAGCCATTATAGGTGAAATCACAGCTAATGAAAAAACAAGAGTGGTTTTAGAAAATGCTTATGGAGCAAAACGTATTTTAGAAGCTCCAAAAGGCGAACTTTTACCAAGAATTTGCTAATGCATGAGTTAAGTATTACAGAATCTTTGCTAGAGCTTTGCGAAGAATATGCTCAAGGAAAAGTTATTGAAGAAGTGCATGTTAAAATAGGGCGCTTAAGTGGGGTTGAGCCTCCACTTTTGCAAAGAAGCTTTGAAACTTTTAAAGAAAATAGTCCTTTGTGTAAGAATGCTAAATTTATTATGCATATTCAAGAAGTAGTAGTTGAGTGTCAAAAATGCCATTTTAGTGGAGTGCTTGAAAATAATATCTTTTGGTGCCCAAAATGCGAAGATAAAGATTTAAAAATCATAGATGGAGAAGAACTTTATCTTATGCAACTTGTTTTAAAAGTTTAGAAAACAATGACAAATAAAGAAATCATTTTAGGTGCGGGTTGTTTTTGGTGTACTCAAGCTGTGTTTGATGAAATTAAAGGCGTAGTTTATACAGAAGTAGGTTATAGTGGTGGTAAGCCAAATCCAAGTTATGAAAGCATGATAAATGGCGATGGAAATATAGAAGTAGCTAAGATAATTTATGATGAAAAACAAATTTCATTAGAAAAAATTTTAGAAATTTTTCTCAAAATGCATGATCCAACAAGCCTAGATAAACAAGGTGCTGATGAGGGGATACAATATAGATCAGTTATTTTTTATCAAACTAATGAGGAGTTAAAAATCATTAGTGATTTTTTACAAAAAGCACAAAAATATTACGCTAAAGCTATAGTTACGCAAGTTTTAAAATTAGAAAAATTTTATAAAGCTGAGGATTATCATCAAAAATATTTTAAAAATAATCCCAGCCAAGCTTATTGTAGATTTATCATCGCACCAAAGCTAGAAAAACTAGTAAATCATTCCTAATTTTTCTTTTTAGAAATAGGGCAAACCCCAAGTGGACAAGCTTGTTTTCCACTAAGCACTCTTATAGGACAAACAGCAAAAATACCTGTTAATAAAGGAATTAAACCCAATAATCCCCACCAAGTTGAAAAATAAACTCCTAAAGAAAATGCCACTATGGCTAAAGCTATTCTTAGCACTCTTTCTAATTTACTCATAATTTCTCCTTTTTGTTGATATTATAAATAAATTTTAAAAGTATTTCTGTGATAAAGTTACAAAGAAATTAGTATTATTTTAGATCTTTCAAGTTTGATTTTACCTTCATTTTCTAACTCTTTTAAAATTCTTGAAACAGCTTCTCTAGCGCTTCCTAAGTGATTAGCTAAAGCTTCATGAGTAATTTTTAAAGTATTATTACTAGCATTTTCTTTTAAAAAATCACAAATTCTAGAAGATAAAGGCATAAATAAAGCTTGTTCTAAAACTCTGATTAAGGTATTAAAACGCTTGGTGATTAAACTTAAAACATAATTATTAATTTTTGGGTATTTATCTTTTAAAATTTGAAAAATCGATGAGGGGATGATGGCTATACTTGTATTTTGAGTACTTTGTATAAAAACATCATAAGATATGCCATCCATATTACACTCAGAGCAAATAACGCATTCATCATTTTCTTTAAGGTGAAAAAGTGTTATTTCTTTTGCATTTGGAGTTAGAATAAAAGCTCTGAGTTCACCTTTTAAAATTTTTATAAATCCTAAACATTTATCATTAACCTTAAAATCTTTTTCAATGTTTATTATTTGTAAGTGTTCTTGTATGAGTATGAGATCTTGTTTTTCTATTTCAAAACGAGAAAGAAAATTTTCCATATTTTTAAGTTTTAAAAGCCTATAAAAGGCTTTTAAATTTTAGTGGCAACCACAACCACCACATCCACAACTTTGACCAAAGAAGCTTTCTAGAGCTTGCATATTTGGAAGTTCTGTTACTTCATTTACTAATTCTTTATAAGCAACCATACCATCTTTAACTACAAACACCGCTCTAGCTAAAATTCCCTCAAGTGGACCATCAGCCATTAAAACACCATATTTTTCACCAAATTCTTTAGAAACAAAATCACTTGCAACAGTTAAATTATCTATACCCTCAGTTGAGCAAAAACGACCCATAGCAAATGGTAAGTCCATACTAACTACGATTACTTCCACACCGCTTGCTGCTGCCTTTTTATTAAATTCTCTAGCTTCGGTTGCACATACTGGAGTATCAAGACTTGGCACGCTAATAATAATTTGAGTTTTACCTTTTGGAGCAATTTCAACACCTGAAAGATCTTTAGCTTTTAAAGTGATATTTGGAGCCATATCGCCAACTTGAATATTATTTCCTTTTAAATTTACTTTATTTCCTTTGAATAATACACTATTCATTTTTTCTCCTTGAATGATTTTTATTAATCATAATATAAAAAGATTAATAAAGTCTTATTTTTATTCTTCTTTACACATACCTGCTTCGATTAGAAAACACGAAGGTTGATAATTGCTTTTTTTAATCTTATCATATTTTGCATAGCTTAAGTATAAAGTATCCTTAGCTCTAGTTACTGCTACATAAAAAAGCCTTCTTTCTTCTTCTAAACTCCCACCCATACTCATGAGTTTTTGATTAGGAAATCTTCCTTGTGCAAGATCAATTACAAATACAAGTTCAAACTCAAGCCCCTTACTAGCGTGTATACTTAAAAGATTAACCCCACTACCACTACTCATTTCACTAGCACCAAGAGTAAGAAAATTATAGTATTTGTAATTATCACTATAATTTTTAGCAAGTTCTTTTAATACAAACATTTTTGCATTGATTTTTTCTAAAATTTCATTTTTTTTATTTAAATCAACATTAGAGTTTTTATTAGTCGCTCTTTTGGTTGCTAAAATATCACAAATTTCTTTAAAATAATCATTTTCTAAGATCAAATTTACAAGTTGAGTTGAAACCTTACACTCGCTTGCTTTTTTAATAAAAAGATAAATTTTTTCAAGATTTTTAGCACAAAACTCGTTAATTTTAGGAAGGCTTAAAATAGGATGGGTGTTAAACTCACTTTCTAGATTAAACCTTGAAGGCGAGGCTAGCTCCTCAATATCATCAAAAAGTCCTAGTTGATAACTTTGTTTTTTGTATTTTTTTAAACTCACACTACTATCAGGATTTAAAAAGCCTTTAATCAAACTAGAATGCCCTAATTTCAACAAAGCGTCAAAAATATCTTTTGCTAAAACCCCACCAACTCCTTTGGTGTATTCAAGTAAATGTATAAAAGCCATGATATCTTTTGGATTAAGCACGATTGCAAGCATAGAGCAAAAGTTTTTAACTTCCAAGCTTTCAAAAAAGCTTCCCCCACCTTTTCTTTTGCTTGCTATACCAAGTTCTCTTAAGGCAACTTCTACTCCATCTGCACTAGAATTGTTTCTAAAAATAACAGCAATTTCATCAAGATTAACACCGCTTTGTAGGATTATTTTTGCTATGGTAGAGTATTGATCAAATAATTCATTAAAAGTTAGCAAACTTGGAGCTTTAAAATCTCCTTCCCTAGTTACAATTAATTCTTTAGGATATAATCTTTCATTGTTTAAAATAACCTTATTAGCTAGCGCAAGTATATTTTTACTAGAACGATAATTTTTATTTAAAGTAAAAATATTTGCATCGATAAATCTATCTTTAAAACTTCCTATAATAGAAATATCAGCCCCATTAAAAGCATAGATACTTTGATCATAATCCCCCACACAAAATAAACTTTTACTTTTAAAAGCATCAATTAATGAGCCTTGTAAAGTATTAGTATCTTGATACTCATCTACTAAAATCTCATCAAATTCAAAATGATGTGAAGCTAAAACATGTTTTAATTTGATTAATAAATCATTAAAATCCACATAGTTAAAACGTGCTTTTTCTTCTTCATATTCTTTTAAAATATCTTCATAAATTTCAGCATAAACAGCTTGTTCATCATAGTTTTGACAAAACCAATTATAAAATTCATCTAAATTTGCATTAGTATTTTGAAATAAAGAATATACATCATACAAATAACTTGGCATATAAGGTTTAGTATCACTTAGATGATGAAAAGTGCGTTTTTCAAAAATGGAACGCAAAAGAATTTTAAGCTCACTTGCAGGCTTTAAAATAATATCATGATTTAACTCTTTAAGTAGAGAATAAGCAGTGCTATGGAATGTTCCTGCTGTAATTTTTGAAGTAATGCTTTTATCAAAATATTTACCAAGTCTTTCTATCATTTCCTTACTAGCTTTGTTTGTAAAGGTTAAAAGCATAATTTTTTCAGGCTTTATACCATTTTGAAGTAAAAAGGCTATTCTTGCAACTATAGTTGAAGTTTTACCTGTACCTGCACTTGCTATGATAAGATTGTGTCCAAAAGGAGCACTAGCGGCTTTGTATTGTTCTTCATTTAAACGTGATAAGGGCATGAGCTTCCTAGTTTAAAATTATATTTTGTATATCATTAAAATAAAAATGATTGATACCGTCTTTATATTCATAATAAAGCGTAAGTTTATGAGAGTCTAAAATAGTCTTAACAATGTATAATCCAAGTCCAAAACTATCTTTGTTTTTCTTTCCTTGCGTAAAGGCTTGAGTGTAGTATTTTAAGTCTTTATCTAAGGCTTTTCCTTTGTTTTTAAAGCAAAGATAATCTTTAGTTATTTCTATGGTAACGCAATTTTCATCAGAGTATTTTGTCGCATTATCTATCATATTTTTCATCGCAGTAGTAAAGAGTTTAAAATCCACATTGACACTAAAACTTTCTTTGATGCTAATTTTTACCTTTTCATCATCACTCATAGCTATATCTTTAGCTTCATCTAAAAGATCTAAGATATTGTATTTTTTTAAATTAATCAAACCAGCACCTGAGGTAATTTGTTCAATCGCTGCAAATTCATTAATCAAAATTTCCAAACGATTAAAAGCGCCTACTAATCTTTCTTTATATTTGCTATCTTCAAGCATTTCTAAAGTAATTAAACCTTTAGTGATAGGAGTTTTTAACTCATGCATAATATTTCTTAAGAAAAACTGCCTTGAAGTGTTTAGTTTTTGAATTCTTAAAATAGATTCATAAAAGGCTGTTGCTACTTGAGAAATTTCATCATTACCTTTACTGACATTTTGAATTTCATTGAGTTTATTTTCGCCAAATTTATCTATTTGTCTTTTTAAAGCTCTAAGTGGTTTTAATTTTCTAATGATAAAAATATATAAAATCAATAAAACCATTACTACTATGCTAGCAATAAGCTTAATCACAAAATAACGATAACCTTGATATTCTAAATCTTTGTACAAATAAAGTTTTCCATCAAAGATGATTTTTAAGTACACATTATCTTCTAAAGTAATAATTTCAACTACACCCGTGCTAGTTTGAGCACGTGCTATAGTTTCAGCCTTGTAGATAATTTTTCTTATAGAAGATGGCGCGGTTAGTTCTATCATTTTGTAATTTTTTGTTTGCTCATAAAATTCTTTTTCACTAATTACACGATTAAAATACAACAATCTTGCATTAGCTATAAAAGAATATTTCGCATTAAGCTCATTAGTGTAATTTTGTTGATCATATTTTATAAGCCATAAAAATGCCAAAATCACACTAACACTAGCAAGTAAGAAAACAAAGGTTATAGTATAAAAAATCGATGATTTGTTCATTGAGTTAATTTATATCCTATGCCTCTGATTGAGTGAATATATTTTGGAGTTTTAGGATCATCTCCGATTTTTTGTCTGATTCTACTAATGATTACATCTATGCTTTTATTGCTAGAGTCTTCACTAATAGAGCTACAATTATACACAAGTTCTTCACGGCTTACCACTCCACCTTCTTTTTTAATCAAATAACTTAAAATATCAAATTCAGCATTAGTAAAGCTAATTTCTTGATCTTTCATGGTAATAGTGTGTTTATATTTATCATATACAAGATCTTTTTTAACTTGAGTTTGAGCGGTTTTGGTGTTTGAAATTCTTCTTAAATGACTTTTAATTCTTGCTTGAAGTTCTTGAGGATTATATGGTTTTGGTAAATAATCATCAGCACCCAAATCAAGCGCAGCAACCTTATCGCTAATATCATGTCTTGCACTTGAAATGATAATAGGTGTATCATATTTTTTACGAATTTCCTCGCATACTTCAAGTCCATCAAGTCCAGGCAAGCTTAAATCCAAAATGATTAAATCATAAGGATTTAAAGCAAGTCTTGAAAGACCTATATAAGGCTCATGAGCAATATCTACTTTCATATCAAATTGCTCTAAATATTCAGCTATAATCTCTGCTAATTCTAAATCATCTTCTATCATTAAAATATTTGTCATTTTTTTCCTTTCTTAAAAAAGTAAAGCTCTAACCATACCGCCTCTATTAATCCAAATTTTAACATATTCTTTGTCTTTATTTAATTCTAAAGCCTTAGATAATTCTTTAAAATTTGAAACTTCGTATTGATTAATACCTATGATAATATCACCTTGCTCAAAACCTATTTTTTCTGCTTTTGATTTTGGAGTAACTTCGGTAATTAAAATACCGCTAATATTTTCAGGTATGCGGTATTGTTGTTTATTTTTAGAATCAAGTTCTACTAATTTTAAACCATCAATATAACCTTTTTCATATTGTAGCGATTTTTCATCTGTTTTTAGCATAAATTTAGCTGTTTTGACTTTATTATCTCTTTCATAAGTTACTTCTATAGCTTGTTTTGGATCAATACTTCCTATATAATTTTTTAAATCCATAGGGCTTTTAATCACAGTTTTATCTACTTTTATAATCAAATCACCTCTTTTTAATCCTGCATTATAAGCTGCTGAGTCTTTTTGAACTTCTGTTATTAAAGCTCCTTCTTGATTAGTATAAGCTTTTTTAATATCTTGAGTTAAAGCTCCTATGACTACGCCTAAATATCCTCTTTCAATTTTTCCATGTTCAATGAGTTTTTGTGCAATAGATTTTGCCATATTAGAAGGGATTGCAAAGCCTATGCCATTATTTCCACCACTTCTTGAAAGTATGGCTGAATTTATCCCAACTAAAGCCCCTCTACTATCTACCAAAGCCCCGCCTGAATTTCCAGGATTAATTGAAGCATCAGTTTGAATAAAATTTTCATACTGATTTAAACCTATATTATTTTTATTTAAAGCTGATATAATCCCGCTTGTAACACTACTTCCAACGCCAAAAGGATTACCTAGAGCAAATACTACATCACCTTCTAATAATTTATCTGAATCAGCAAAAACCACAGCAGGTAAATTTTTTGCTTCTATTTTTATCACTGCCAAATCTGTTTTAGGATCAGCGCCAATTAATTTGGCTTTATATTCAGTGCTTGAATCAGGTAAATTTACAGTGATTTTTTCTGCACCTTCTATAACGTGATTATTTGTTATAATATAACCATCGCTTGAGATAATCACGCCTGAACCAAGTGAACTTACTACTTCTTTTTTATTCTTTTTACTTTTTGGAGCTTGTGGGAAATCAAAACCAAAAAATTGTTTAAAATAAGGATCATTGAAAAAATCATCAATCCCAAAGGAATTGCTTTGAACGGTTTTAGAAGTTGAAATATTAACTACTGAATTTTTAACTTTTTGTATAGAATTATGATAAGAAAGTATAGTGTTTTGGTTATCGGTTGGTAAAGATCTTTTTACATTATCATCTGTTTGTTTAAAATCAATACTAGCACTAAAAATAGTAGTTGCTAATGCCAAAGAAAGAATCATAGTTTTTTTCATGTATTATCCTTTGTAAAATCATTTTATACAAGTATAAAATTTTATTTTTACACAATTGTAAACAAAACCTTTAGTATTAAAACTTATAAAAGTTGATTGACTAAGACTAAAGTTTATGGTATAATCTTATAAAAAATTAAGGAATAATAAAATGAATAATAGTTTATATGAAACACTAGGTGTTTCGCAAAATGCTAGCGCAGATGAGATAAAAAAAGCTTATAGAAAATTAGCAAGACAATATCACCCAGATATCAATAAAGAAGCAGGTGCTGAAGAAAAATTTAAAGAAATCAACGCAGCTTATGAGATTTTAAGTGATGAGAAAAAAAGAGCTCAATATGATAGATATGGTGATTCTATGTTTGGTGGGCAAAGTTTTCATGATTTTTCAAGAAATGCAGGTGGAGCTGATATCAATGATATTTTAAATAATATTTTTGGCGGAGGTTTTGGAGGATTTGGTAGAGGTTTTAGCTCTAGTAATAATTTTAGAAGTGGTTTTGGCGGCTTTGGCGGCTTTGAAGAGGATTTAGACTTACAAGCAAATGTTAAAATTCCTTTTGAAAAAGGAATTTTAGGTGGTGAGCATACCATAAATATCAATAATGAACAAGTTAAAATCAAAATTCCACATGGTATAAAAGATGGTGAAAAGCTACGTATAAGAGGCAAAGGAAAAAGCTTTCAAGGACAAAAAGGAGATTTGATTTTAAAAGTAGAGCTTGAAAAAAGTGATGAATACGAAAGAGAGGATGATGATTTATACAAAAAAGTTGAAATTAGCTTAAAAACAGCACTCTTTGGAGATAAAATCAGCGTACATACCCCAAGAAAAGAAGTTAAAATCACTATACCGCCAAATTCTAAAAACAATCAAAAAATCAGACTTAAAGGCTATGGAGTACAAAATAGAAAAACAGACCTTTATGGGGATATGTATTTAATTTTAAATGTAAAAATACCTGATATTAATAGCCTTGATCCTGAATTTGTAAAAATTTTAGAAGAAAAATTACCTTAAAAGGAGTAAACAATGGAGCATAGTTATGATGAACCGGTGTATCTTATAAGTGTTGTTGCAAAGGTTTTAAGCATACACCCACAAACTCTAAGACAATACGAAAAAGAAGGTTTAGTTGAACCAAGTAGAACTGATGGTAAAATGAGACTTTATTCTCAAAAAGATATAGATAGAATCAAAATGATTTTACGCTTAACAAGAGATCTTGGGGTTAATTTAGCCGGTGTTGATGTGATTTTAAAGCTAAAAACAAAAATTGATGAGTTTGAAAATACTATTGAAGAATTAAGATTAGAACTTGATAGAAGAGACAATCCTTCAAAATCAAGAGCAGTAGTCAAACACAGAAGCAATTTTGACTTAATTTTTTTAGAAAAAATAAAATAATAAAATAAAAAAGGCTAATTAGTGGAAGAGTTTTTAAATGTCTTTTTAGTTGCAGTTGCTTTTGCTGTAATTTTAAATGTAATTTTAAAAAAATTTGGTATTCCAACTATTATAGGCTATATAGCTACAGGTTTATTTGTGCGTGAATTTTATGGTTTTAGTACTAATGAAATCATTATCCATGTGGCTGAGTTTGGTATAGTTTTTTTAATGTTTACCATAGGGCTTGAATTTTCATTTAAACATCTTTTAGCAATGAAAAAAGAAGTGTTTTTAAATGGAAGTTTGCAAATGCTAACTTGTGGCTTGGTTTGTACTTTACTTGTAACTTATATTTTAGGTATAGCAAATCATATAGCAATGATAGCAGGTTTTGCTCTAGCCTTATCCTCCACCGCTATAGTTTTAAAAATACTTAATGATAGTGGCGATATCAACGAAGAATATGGCAGAAAAGCTTTAGGAATTTTGCTTTTTCAAGATATTGCTGTAATACCACTGCTACTAATGATTGATATATTTAGTTCTCAAAATACTGATATTTCAAAGCTTTTACTTACAACCTTAGTCAGTGCTGTGATTTTGCTTGTTTTGCTTTATTTTATAGGTAAATACCTTTTTACTTATGTTTTAAAATTTATCATTAAGACTAATGCAAATGAAATTTTCATTGCTACTATACTTTTTACTGTAATAGGAGCAAGCTTTTTAGCTCATTCTTTTGGTTTTTCATATTCACTCGGAGCTTTTATAGCTGGAGCTTTGATAGCTGAAACTAAGTATAAACATAAAATAGAAGCAGACTTGGTTCCCTTTAGGGATTTGCTTTTAGGATTTTTCTTTATTAGTGTTGGCTTACAAATTGATTTTCATATAGTTTTTGAAAATTGGTTTTTGATTTTTGTTTTTGTAAGCTTGGTATTGTTAATAAAATTTGTAGTAATTTATGGTCTTTTAATCCTTTATACAAGAAAAAGAGTAGCGTTAAAAACTGCTTTGAGTATTTCTCAAATTGGAGAATTTGCGCTAGCAGTATTTTCGCTAATGCAAGTAAATTCACTTATAGATGAAAAAACAGCACAAATTTTCATTATAGTTTCCATCATCACTATGGTTGCAACACCTTTTATTTTAAATAATCTTAGAAAAATAGCCAACGCAGCCGAAGGTGAGCAAAACGATATGGCTAAATTTTATCTATGTGATCAAAAAATGAAAGATCATTTTATCATTTTTGGCTATGCAAGATTAGGTCAAGAAGTGGTGCAAAAGATTAAAAAAACAGGTATTCCATATCTAGTTTTAGAAAGTGATTTAAATTTGGTTGAGCTTGGGCGTAGCAGAAATGAGAATGTTTTTTTTGCTAGTGTAGCGCAAGTAGAAACATTAAAAGTAGCTAATATAGAAGAATGCTCAGTTGCTATTATAACTATAAGCAATGAAGCTAAACTTGATATGCTCTATCAAGTGCTTTCTAGTTTTAACAAACCTATACAAACGGTTTTAAAAACAAGTGGTACAGGTGCTAAAATCATTTTCCCACACACTGATAAACATTTACACATTGTAGATGCTGAAGCTTCAATAGCTAGAAATTTAGTACAAGAAGCATTACAATGTAGAATTAATACAAGTGCAGCAGAATGAAAAATGATGAAAAAGCTTTGAGAGTTAAATACGTAAGAGCTTTAGAAAAATTTACCAACTCTGCTGTAAGTGCTTTAAAAAGGGAAGATTTTGATTTAACTCTTTTTAGGGAAAGAATGCAAAAAAATGCTAAAATCTTTGAAAAAGTTCAAGCGGTATTTTTGGATTCTACTTATACTAAGGCTTTGGAGATTTTTGTAAATGAGTGTTTAGATGAAAGTTTAGACCAAAAAACTTTAGCTTCAAAAGCCAATGCCTTATATAAGCTAAAAAATAATCAAAGTTATAAAAAAGACAAACATAAAATAAATTTAAGGATGAATATTGATAAATGTAATTTTTGATATGGATGGCACGCTTATAGATAGTGCTAATGCTATAGTATGTGCAGTAAATGAGATAAGAGCGGATTTAAATTTAGAACCTTTAAAAAGAGAGTTTATTTTAGATACTATCAACACTCCTGGGCAAAATTATGCTAAGATTTTTTATGGGGTTGATACTTACTCACATACTAGCTTTAAAGAAGGTTATGAGAAGTATTTTATCAAGCATTATGATCAAAGCGTGGTGCTTTTTGATGGTGTGCTTGAGGTTTTGGAATTTTGTAAAAAAAATGATTGTTATCTGGCTATAGCTACTAATGCACCTCAAGAAAGCTTAGTACCTATTTTAAAAAAACAAAACATTCTTTCATATTTTGATAAAATATTAGGTGTTAGTTATGGTATAGAAGCTAAGCCTGATCCTATGATGTTAAGATTAATCACAGATGAAGCAAAATATGAAAAAAGTATTTTCATAGGCGATAGCTTAAAAGACAGACTTTGTGCTAAAAATGCTAAGATGGATTATATACATATTTCTTGGCAAAAAGAAATTAAAGACTTGGATGAAGCTAACGATAAAACTACTTTAATAGAAAAAATTCAAACTTACATAAAAGGTTAAAAATGGATATATTTGATGAAATGTTTGCAAAAAGTCCTAAAGAAAAATTTATCGAAACAATAAAATATGCAAATTTAGGTGCATTAGAAAATGTTTTAGAAAAATTACTAGCCGATCATATCACTATGATAGAGCTTTTAGAAAAAAATAATTTAAATGAAAGCGATGTAGCGCAATTTCAAATGGAAAATTCACTCTTAATAGATGAGAGAAAAAATGATTTTTATATAGGCTTAAGCGCTGAAATTTTAGGGCATGAGGGTTGATTTTGCGTTTATTTTTATCTTTATTTTTGATACTTAATTTTTTAAAGGCTGAAGTATTTTTTGATTATACTTATAAATTTACCTTAAGTAAAGATGAAAAAGCAAGTGTAAAAATAAAAGAAATTGATTATCCTAATGAGATTTATTATTTTGACTTTTCATGGACTTTATTTGATCAAACTAATATTATTGTTCATTCAAGATATAAAAAATACCCTAGACAATTTGTGATGTCTTTAAGAAGAAATTTAAACTGGGTAGATCAAACCTTAGTACCTGATTATAAAAATCCTCATATAGATAGAGCAAGATTAATACTTGAATTTAGTGATTTTAAAAAAGGCGAAGCTATTTTTACTGTGTATATTGAAGATAGAGATAAAAGATTAGAAGTAGAATTTTTAGACCCTAGAAAAGCTAGTCTTAACCAAAACTAAAGTAAAATTTAATAAAATACAATTATAAGAAAATTAAGGAAAGCATAGTGCAAAAGATCGATCAATATATGCATGAATTTTTATCTGAATTAAATTATAAGCCTATTTTAACCATGAGTTCAAAACTTCAAGGTGGTAAAAAATTACGCTCAAAACTACTTTTAAAAATAGCTGGGGAAAGCGATATTAGCTATAAAATCTGTGCCATTATAGAGTTAATTCATGCTGCAAGTTTATTGCACGATGATGTGATTGATGAGGCAAAATTAAGAAGAGGTGTAAAGTCTATCAATGCACAATTTGGAGCTAAAAATGCTATCATGCTTGGAGATATTTTATACTCAAAAGCCTTTTATGAACTTTCTTTGATTGATTTAAAATTAGCAAAAATCATTTCTAATGCTGTTGTTATGCTTTCTGTTGGTGAATTAATGGATGTAAATTTAAGTGAAACTTTCAATAGTGATAAAAACGCTTATTTACAAATGATATACAATAAAACAGCCGTTTTAATCGAAGCTAGTGCAAGGTGTGGGGCTATACTTGCTGATTTAAATGAAGATGATTTTGCAGAATATGGTAAAAATTTAGGTTTAGCTTTTCAAATTGTAGATGATATTTTAGATATCAAAGGTGATGAACAAACCTTAGGCAAACCCGCTATGAATGATTTTAAAGAAGGTAAAACTACTCTTGCTTATATGTATTTATATGAAAAATTAAATCCACAAGATCAAGAAATGCTTAAGTCTTATTACAAGAAAGATTTAAGTATAGATGAGATTGCTTGGATTAAAAATAAAATGCAAGAATATGGAATTTTTAATCAAGTTGGCCAAGAATTAAACACTTATGCAAATAATGCTTTAAAAACCATAGAAAAATATAATATAAAAGATTTAGAAGATATTATTAAAAGTATGATAGAAAGGGAATTTTAATGCATTATTATTGCATCAGTTTTACACACAAAAATACAGATATTGCTACTAGAGAAAAACTTTCCTTTTCTAATGAAGAAAAAAAAAGAGAATTACTAAAGCTAATCCATGCTAATAATAAAATTTTAGAAAGCTTAGTACTTAGTACTTGTAATAGGGTTGAAATTTTTCTTTTTGTTGGGGATGTTGAAAGCATTAATGAGCATATTTTAAAAACACTTAGTTTACTTTGTGGGGTTGATAGGGAAAATTTAAGCACTAAGGCTGATTTTTACGAAGATAGCGGAGCTATTCATCATTTATTTTCTGTAGCAAGTTCGCTTGATAGTTTAGTTATTGGTGAAACACAAATTGCTGGACAATTAAAAGATGCTTATAAATTTGCCCTGCAAGAACAAAGATGTGGTGTGCATTTAACTAGAGCAGTACATTATGCTTTTAAATGTGCGGCAAATGTTAGAAATCAAACTGAAATTTCTAAAAATCCTATTTCAGTTGCTTCAGTAGCAGTAGCAAAAGCCAAAGAACTCCTAAATTTAGAAAATAAAACTGCAGTTGTAGTAGGTGCAGGGGAAATGAGCGAGCTAGCCTGTAAGCATTTATTAAATGCTAAGGCTAAAGTATTGATATTAAATAGAGATATACAAAATGCCCAAAAGCTTTGTGAGGATTTGGGTGAAAATGCAAGTTGTGAAAGTATTGCAAATTTAAAAGAAGCATTAAATCAATATGAGATATTTTTTAGTGCCACAAATGCTCCACATGCTATTATAACTAATGATTTATTAGAAGAAAAAGATTATAAAAGATATTTTTTTGATATAGCAGTACCTAGGGATATTGATATAAAAGCAAATGAAAAAAATATAGTCTACGCTGTTGATGATTTAGAAGAAGTCGTAAGAAAAAATTTAACTCTAAGAGAACACCAAGCTCAAGTTGCTTATTCTATAGTAGGCACTATGACAAATGAGTTTTTCCAACATCTAAGCAAACTAGCAACCTTGCCTTTAGTGAAACAACTACGCTTGCAAGCTGATGAAATCGCTAAAGAACAACTACAAAAGGCTATAGATAAAGGATATTTAAAACACTCAAACCATGAAGAAGCAAGAAAGCTTATAAGACAAGTAATGAATGCATTTTTACATCATCCTAGTGTAAATTTAAAAAAACTAAGTGGAACTATGCAAAATGACTCTGTTGTAAATGCCATGCGTTATGTGTTTGATTTAAAAAATGAAAACATGGAAGGTTTAAACCTTTATAAATGTGAATTTAATTTGGAGAATAATCATGAAATTTAGTAAATTTTATGCCATAAGTACAAAAGAAAATCCAAAAGACGCTACTTTACCAAGTCATATATTTTTAGTTAAAGGTGCCTTTGTAGAACAAATTGGAAGTGGTCTGTATAATTTTTTACCTTTAGGAAAAAGAGTTTTAGATAAGATTAAAAATATCATCAAAGAAGAAATGGATAAAGCAGGGGCTTTAGAAGTAAATTTAAGTTTTAATACCCCAGCAGAACTTTGGAAGGAAAGTGGGAGATTTAATGTTTTTGGTAAAGAGCTTTTACGCTTTAAAGATAGAAAAGAAAATGATTTTGTCTTAGGGCCAACTCATGAAGAAGCTATGGTGGCTTTAGTAAGAAATAAAATAAACTCTTACAAGCAACTTCCATTGCATTTATATCAAATAGGACTTAAATTTAGAGATGAGGCTAGACCTAGATTTGGACTTTTAAGATGTAGAGAATTTTTAATGAAAGATGGTTATAGTTTTCATGCTAATGAAGCTGATTTAGACAAAGAATTTAATCTTATGCATGAAACTTATAGTAAAATTCTTACAAGATTAGGGCTTGAATTTAGATCTGTTGAAGCTGATAGTGGGGCTATTGGTGGAAGCGGTTCAAAAGAATTTATGGTTTTGGCTAAAAATGGTGAGGATGATATATTATTATGTGAGCATTGTGATTATGCTGCAAATACTGAAGCAGCAAAAAGAGCTAAAAAAAGTTGTGAAGATGAAAGACCAGAGGCTGATTTTGCCACACAATTTCACACTCCAAATGTAAAAACTATAGAAGAATTAGCGGAATTTTTTAAAATTAACCCTTACTATACCATCAAAGCTATTGCTAAAAAAGCTATTTATGAAAATGAAGAAAAAATTGTAGTATTTTTTATACGCGGTGATGATGAACTGCAAGAAGTTAAAGCGCTAAATGCAGCAAATGCACTAGAATTAGTTGATGTAAGTGAAGAAGAATTAGAAAAAGCAGATTTAGTTCCAGGATTTATCGGCTTTATAGGATTAAATGGAGTTGATTTTTATATTGATCATGAGCTTGAAAATGAAACAAATATGATTATTGGAGCAAATAAAAAAGATTATCATTTAGTTGGAATTAATGTTGTAAATTTAAATAAAGAACGCTTTAAAGATCTTGCGGCAGTTAAAGAGCATGATCTTTGTCCAAAATGCCAACACAAGCTTAAGCAAAGCAAAGGTATTGAAGTAGGGCATATTTTTAAACTTGGAAATAAATACTCAAAAGCAATGAATGCAAGCTATTTAGATGAAAATGGTAAAGCTCAATTTTTCACTATGGGTTGTTATGGTATGGGAGTGAGCCGTTTGGTTGCAGTTGCCATAGAAGCAAGCCATGATGAAAAAGGTTGTATTTGGAATAAAACTTTAGCTCCTTTTGTTTTAGATATCATCGTTTCTAATATAAAAGATACAAAAGCCATGGAATTTGCTGAGCAAATTTATACTCATTTTAAAGATAAAGAAATTTTATTTGATGATAGAAATGAGCGTTTTGGTGTAAAGATTAATGATTTTGAATTAATGGGCTTTCCTTATGCTTTAGTCATAGGCAAAGGCTTAGAAAATGATGAAGTAGAATTAATCCATAGAAATACCTTAGAAAAACAAGTTTTAAAAACCCAAGAAGTAATTTCATACTTAGAGAAAATTCTATGATAGCAAGAATAAATATAAGCGCATTTTTGATTTTAGAATTAATCGCTAGTATTTTATTTATAACCTTTTTTGGTTTTTTAAATTTTTTTATGATAGTTTTTGCAAGTATGTTTTTAGGGGCAATGTTTTTAGCAAAGACTTGGACAAATCTCATCACTATGCAAAATACCAACACGAATTTATTTGGTATGATTAAATTATTTTCCTTAACTATAGTAGGAATTTTACTTTTAATACCAGGAATTTTAAGTACATTTTTAGGAATTTTGCTTTTATTTTTTATGATGGTGCTAAAACTTTTTACAAAACAAAAAAGAAAATACCATCATCAAACAAATAATGAAGAAGAAATCATCGATGTAGAAATCATACAGGAGCATAAAAAATGCAATTAATCATCGCAACAAGAAAAAGCCAACTTGCATTATGGCAAAGTGAGTATATAAAAAATAAATTATCGCAAACGCATTCTGAATTAGAAATTTCTTTAGAGGGTTTTAAAACAAAAGGTGATGTTTTACTTGATTCGCCTTTGGCTAAAATAGGTGGAAAAGGACTTTTCACAAAAGAACTTGAAGAAAGTATGTTAAGAGGCGATTCGCATTTAGCTGTGCATAGCTTAAAAGATGTGCCTAGTTTTTTCCCAAAAGGTTTAGTTTTAGCTGCTATTTCAAAAAGAGAAGTGGTAAATGATGCTTTTTTAAGTGAGTATTATGAGAGCTTAAATGCTCTCCCAAAAGGTGCAAAAGTAGGTACAACAAGTCTTAGAAGAAGAATGCAACTTTTAGCGTTAAGGCCTGATTTAAACATCATTTCTCTAAGAGGTAATATCAACTCACGTTTAGAAAAACTTAAAGCCAAGGAATTTGACGCCATTATTTTAGCTCTAGCTGGTATTAAACGCTTAGGTTTGGATAAAGAAATTAAATACATTAGGGCTTTTGAGCTTGATGAAATGATACCTGCAGCTTCTCAAGGAGCCTTAGGCATAGAAAGTATTGATAATAAACAAATTTTAAAATACCTTGAATGTTTAAACGATGAAAATGCCTTTATAGAAACTCATATAGAAAGAGATTTTATAAAAACTCTAGAAGGTGGTTGCCAAGTACCTATAGGAATTAATGCAAAAATCATTGATGAAAAAATAGAAATTCGCGCCATAGTAGGCTTACCTGATGCAAGTAAAATTCTCAAAGAAAAAAGAGTGATTGATAAACAAAATTACACTAATGCAGGCGAGCTTTTAGCTAAAGAAATGATAGCAAAAGGTGCAAAAGAAATTTTAAAAGAAGCAGAGAGTATGATATAAATGCAAAAATTCATAGAGCTTTTAGAAAAAAATAATTTATTAAAAACCATTCATGAGCCTGTTGATGTTGATCTTGAAATGGCACATTTAGCTTATATAGAAGTTAAAAAAGAAGATTCTAAAGCCTTACTTTTTACTAATGCAGTAAAAAATGGTAAAAAATACGATTATCCTGTCCTTTTAAATACTTTTTGTAATGAAAAAGCTTTAAAGTTAGCATTTGAAAAAGATTATGAAGATGTGGCTAAAGAAATTAGTTCTTTACTTAAAATGCATATACCACAAAGCTTTGGTGCAAAATTAAATTTTTTCAAAACCTTACTTGATTTAAAAAATATCCCACCAAAACGCATTAAAAAAGATGGAGAATTTAATTACAAAAGCTTAAATTCTTTATATGATATGCCTATTTTAAAAACTTGGGAAAAAGACGCTGCGCCTTTTATTACCATGGGGCAAGTTTATACTCAAAGCATAGATGGAAAACAAAATAATCTTGGAATGTATCGTTTGCAAGTAGTTAATGAAAAAACCTTACTTATGCATTGGCAAATTCATAAAGATGCAAGCCATTTTTTCCATGAGTATAAAAAAGCAAATCAAAAAATGCCAGTAAGTATAGCCATAGGTGGAGATCCTTTATATATTTGGTGTGCTCAAGCACCTTTACCAAAAGGAATTTTCGAACTTTTACTTTATGGTTTTATCAAGAAAAAACCTGCCATTTTGGCAAAATGCAAAAGCAATCATCTTTATGTGCCTTATGATAGTGATTTTGTAATTGAGGGTTTTGTAGATCCAAATGAATTTGCACCTGAGGGTCCTTTTGGAGATCATACAGGTTTTTATACCCCTGTTGAACTTTGTCCTATTTTAAAAGTAGAAAAAATCTTTGCTAAAAAAAATGCGATTTATCAAGCTACTGTTGTAGGAAAACCACCTTTAGAAGATAAATACATGGGGCTTGGCACAGAAAGAGTTTTTTTACCTTTACTTCAAACAAATGCTCCTGATTTGATAGATTATAACATGCCTGAAAATGGAGTTTTTCATAATTTAATCTTAGCCAAAATAGAAGCAAAATATCCAGCTCATGCAAAACAAGTCATGCATACTTTTTGGGGTGTAGGACAAATGAGTTTTGTAAAACATGCTATTTTTGTTGATGAAAATGCACCTTGCTTGCAAGATTATGACAAACTCATACCTTATATACTTAATCGTTTTGATGAAGAAAAATTGCTTATTAGTGAAGGAATTTGCGATCAGCTTGATCATGCTTCAAGCACTTATTGCTATGGTGGTAAAGCAGGACTTGATGCGTGTGGTGATGAGAAAAAAGTTGAACTTGAAATTTTAAGCGATAAAGCTTTACTTTCACTTTTTAAAGAAAAAGATCAAAGTATTTTAAAATTAAAGCAATTTTACACCCAAACCTTTGCTCCAATTTGTGTGATTTTGATTGATAAAAAAGAAAAAATTGCTCAAATTTTTGAAAAACTACAAACTTATAAAAAGCATTTTAGAATTTTAGTTTTCTTAGATACAGATGTTATTTTGGAAAATCCTTATATGCTAGTTTGGCGCGTGGTAAATAATATAGATGCAAAAAGAGATATATTTATCAAAAAAGATTGTGTTGCGATTGATGCGACAAATAAAGGATCATTAGAAGATTATCATAAAGAATGGCCTTTAATGACAAATTGTTCTAAAGAAGTTATAGAGAGACTTATTGCAAGAAATTTACTTCCAAATGATGAAAAATTATTCAAAAAGTTTGAAATTTTTTAATTTTAAATTTTTTGAGAACACTTTTTGCTTGTAAGAAAATATAGATTTTTAATCTAAATATTAAGTTTTTTAAAATTATGTCGATAGAGTATTTTAAAGTCTTTTAAAAAGGAGTTTAAAATGGACATTAGTAACAATATTCAAAGAGATGCAAATGTAGCTCATTTTAACACAAAAAGCATTGAAAAGGCACCTCAAGAGAATAAGCAACAACAAGTTAATTTAAACGATCAAGATGAGAATTTAAATGAAAAACTAAGAAACGCGACAGAAAAGCTTAATAGTCAAATGGAAACACTAGGAACAAATGTGCGTTTTGCATTTAATGACAAAATCAATGAAATGTATATAAATGTAACCGAAAAAGATACAGGAAAACTTATACGTAAAATTCCTAGTGAAGAAGCAATGAAATTAATAGAACATTTTAAAGGTGTTATTGGTACTATTTTTGATAAGGAGAGCTAATTATGGCAGTAGGTAGTTTAGGAAGTTTAGGGATAGGTTCTGGTGTTTTAACAAGCGATACACTCAATAAACTTAAAGAAGCAGAAATGAATGCGAATTTGAAATTTTATAATTCGCAACTTGAATTAAATGCTGCTAGGCAAAAGGACTTAGCGGAACTTGAAGCTAAGCTACTTGCGTTTCAAACAGCTGTAAATAGCTTAGGCGATGCAACACAATTTAATAAGAAAAAAGTATCTCCTAGTGTAAGTGGAGATAGTGCTGCTGCTAGTTTAACCGTAGGATCTTTATCCAGTCTTACAAACATGAAAGTTATTGTGGATCAACTTGCGCAAAAAGATGTTTATCAAAGCGATGGTTTTAAAGATAAAACTTCATCAGTACTTCAAAATTTAGGTCTAAGTGGTACTAAGTCTTTTACAATTACACAAGATGGAAAAGAATACAAAATTGAAATAGATCAAAGCACTACTATAACCCAACTTGCAGAAAAAATTAATGCAGCAACAGATGGAAAAGTAGAAGCTAAAATAGTTAATACTGGAGATAAAGAAAATCCATATCGCTTGGTAGTACAAAGCAAAGATACTGGAACGCAAAACAATATCTCTTTTTCAGGAGATGAAGATCTCTTAAAAGGTATGGGATGGGAACTTGATAAAAATAGTATTAGCGCTGGTGGTTTGTTTGGTTTTAGAGAAAATGGAAATAATGATAAAACTCAAATTAACGGAACGCTTTCTTCTAAACCAAATGGAAGCGATAAATTATTAAATCCTGGAGATGGCAAAACCTCTTTAACTTTTGTAGTTAAAAATGGTGATACTTATGATAGATATACTATAGATATTGATGAAAATACTACATATGATAGCTTAGCTGAACAAATTAGTAAAAAAACTAATGGTAAGGTTAATTTAGAACTAACAGATACAGGAGCAACTTTCAAAACAACTAATGGAGCTGAACTTGGTATTTTTGATGGAGGTTATGCTGTAGATGAAGATGGTAACATCGATAAAGCAAATTACGCTAGAGATAACAAAGCTACAAATTTATTAAGTGAAAAATTTGGAATCACTTTAGATACTAGTACACCACAAGGTTATAATGTAAAAGCAGATAATGAAAATCACATCCAAAAAGGCATGGATGCTATTTTTAGTGTAGATGGTGTTCAAATGACTAGACCAACTAATACTATTACAGATATAAGTCCAGATACCACTTTAGAGCTTAAACAAAAAGGTGAAATAAGCTTTAATGTGACTCAAGATACAGAATCTATATCACAATCATTAGAAAATTTAGCAACTGCTTATAATGATTTAATGCTAAATCTTACAGCAGCTACAAAATACGATCCTGATGCAGGAACAAAAGGAAATTTTGTAGGTGTAAGTTCTATTTATAATATAAAATCTCAAATTAATAATATTTTACTTCAAACTATTACAGTTGATGGAACAATTACAGTTGGAGATAGTGAAACTTCAGAAGGAACAAAAATATCATCTAAAGTTAGTTTATCTTTAGCTGATTATGGACTTACCATATCTAATGGAACCATGACTTTTGATTCTTCTAAATTTAATACCAAATTTAATGAAGATCCGGAAATGGCTGAAAGATTTTTCGTAGGAAGTAATGGTTTTGAAGATATCAATTTAAGTGGAGAAAAAGTTGGAGGTTTTGCAAAAGACAATCCAGATGGCATTGATTTTACTGATTCAGAATTTAAAATTATTTATAACGAAGAAACCATAGATTTATCTAAAACTAAAAATGGTGATCCTTTTATACTAACAGGGAGTACAGATGAGGAAATGGCTCAAAATTTGGTAGATCATATTAATAGTTTTGGCTTAGAAGGTTTGGAAGTTAGTTTTGAAATTATCAATCAAGGAAGTTCTGATCAAAAAATTCAATTTAAATTCAAGGGTACTTCAGGGAGTGATTTAGAAATTCAAGGCAAAGAGGACTTTTTAAAACAATTTGGTTTAAAACCTAAGACTATGTATTCAAATTGGAAAGAAGAAACAGGAACTTTTGGCGTGCTTAAAAACACTATGAGGGAAATGATGAGTTCAGAAGGTTCTTTTGGAGGCTATAAATCTTCTTTAAGTAAAGAGTCTAAAAACCTAAATGAAACTATTAGTGATACAAAATCATCTATTGATGCAAAATATGACACAATGTGGTCAACATGGGCGGCATATGATAGTATTATTTCTAAATTAAATAATCAAGCAAGCGTTATTGCTAATATGATTAATGCAGCAAATAATCAAAATTCTTAAAATAAGAAAGGATTTAAATGGTAAATAGTGCAGTTTATAATGCATATTCACAAAGTCAAGCAGGCGTAGAATCTCAAGAAAAACTTATAGAGATGTTATACGGAGGGATTCTACGCTTTGCTAGTAGAATAAAAATAGCCATACAAAATGAAAATATAGAAGAAAGAGTGTATTATGTAAAAAGAGCTAGTGCTATTTTTGTTGAGCTTATTAATTGTCTTGACTATGAAAAAGGTGGAGATGTGGCACATTATCTAAGTGGTTTATACACTAGAGAATTACAACTTCTTTCTTTAGCTAATATAGAAAACAATGAAGCTAGAGTAGATGAAGTAATAAATGTAGTAAAAGGCTTATTAGAAGCTTGGAGGGAAGTACATCAAAAATGAGTGAAAAAAAATGGATAGATGAGTTTAAACTAGCTGTATATACTGAAAATATTGAAAAAATAATTAAACTCATCGAAAAACCTGATTTTAAAGATTGTCCTAATGAGGCTTTAGCACTTACTAATGAAGCAATAGCTTTTATGAAAAAAAAACAAGATGAAATAGCTATTAACTTGCAAAAACTCAAAAAAGCTTCTGCTTATATTAAGTAAAACATGGCGATAAGCCGAGTTCTGTCAAGAGCGATCATTTATCTAGACTTGTTTTTGCAAACAAGTTCAAGCGAAGGGTTATATTATAAGACTAAAACCACCCCTTCTTGCTGCAGATTGGGTTTACATAGCTAGCTTTGTTACCAAAGCTACTGGTAGGCTCTTACTCTACCGTTTCACCTTTTCCATATAAAATATGGTAGTTTTCTTTCTGTTGCACTTTCCCTTAGGTTGCCCTAGCCATCCATTAGATGGAATCCTTGTCTTATTGCAGCTCGGACTTTCCTCTTCAAAAGAAGCGATCGCTTGCCATGTTTAGATAAATTTTATCAAAAAAATCATTTTTATACTAGAGTAAAGATAAGATTTAATGTAATTTTTAATTCATTTTCATATTTTGTAAGCTCTAAATTTTTAACTTTTATATAAGGATCTAGTTCTTGTAAAAATTGCATTAAGAAATAAAAATCACTAATAAAACTCAATTTTAATTCATAATAAGCAAAATATTCATCTTGACTTTTATAACTTTGAATTTGCAAAGACCTTACTTTAGTAAGATTTTTTTCAATATCTTTTAAAATGCTTTGATAATCTTTATCTAAACTCAAGAATGACGGCTCATTATAAGATATATTTTCATCTTTTTTTAAATCAGAAATCATTTCTTGTTTTTGCTTGTATTTTACTTGTAAAATATATAACTCATCTTTTGACAACCTCATTTGCTTTTCAAAATAATCAAAAACACTCATATAAATCATGAAAAAACCAAAAACAAAAGCAACCATCAAAGCTAATGCAAATTCACGCTCAGATAACTTAGCAAAGATATTTTCTAAATTTTTATAAAGATTTTTCAAAAACAAGAGTGATTTTTCCATGATTAATTTCTTTATTTTTTAAAACAAAATGATGTTTTTTAAAATCTTCATAAAATTCATAGTCATTTTTAAGCTCTATAATAAAATCATTATTTTTAACATGTAGAGCCTCTATATAAGCTTGATGAGAATTTAAAACTCTTAAAAAATCATAAAAATCTTTATAACAAAGTGCATTCGCATAAAATTTTTGCAACAAATCAACCTTTAACTCATTTTCTTCTTGTAGTTTTTTAAACTCTTGATTTTGCTTTTGATTTATTTTTACCTGTTCTAAAATATCATCTTGCTTTTTTATTAAATTTTCATATTTTGTTTTCTCATTTTCATAAAATGATCTTTGTGTATATAAATACAAGGGATAAACTAAAGCTAATAAAACTCCACAAATAAAAGCCAATAAAATCTTAAAACTAAAAGATTTTAAATGATTTATTTTTTCTTTATTGGTAAAATTAATCTTAATTTGATCACAATTTTTTAACAATTTTTGATAAAAAATATTACTATGAAATTTAACAAAACTACTAAAATTTTGAGTATCATCTATACTTATAATGTTTTTATATGTATTTTTTAATTTTTCATCATATATTTTATTATAACTATTTAATGGCATAACTTTGCAATTTTGAAAATTACATCCCAAATACTCCACTAAAACTATGTATTTTTTCTTAAATAATAATGCAAGATTTTTGCTATTTGTATCATTCTTAAAATACACTTCAAAGAGCAGGGGTTCAGGGATTACATAATCAATATCTAAAATATCTTCATATTTACACAAAAATACATGAGCAAAAGATTTATCTTGAAAATACTTTAGCTTATAAGAAAAATCATCTTTAAGACCAAGCTCTTCAAAACTCTTTTTTAAAATTTCATCTTCGCTAATAGGATTTGTAAGTTTTACATATAAAAGCTTTTCATAGGCTAGAAAATCTTTTTTGATGACTTTTTTACTCATCATAAAGGATTTTTTTGAGATTTTGTTCGTTTTTATGCCAATTTTTCTCAAGTTGAACGAACAATTTTAGCATTACTTTTTTTTGTGCTAATTTTTCTATTTTAACTCTAGCTTCTTTACCTATACGCTTAATTGTAGCTCCATCTTTGCCTAATATCATTCCTTTATGAGAATTACTATCTGTAATGATAATAGCATTGATATAATAAATTTGCTCTAGTTCTTTGATTTTTTCTATTTTTACTTCAGTGCTATAAGGAATTTCATCACTTAAATTTTCATATATAGCTTCTAAGATAAAATCTCTATAAATATCCTTTTCATTTGTAGTAGTAATAAACTCAGGATTAAAATAATACGGATGTTCAGGCAAATACTTAATCATCTCATCTAAAAGAATTTTTTTATAAAATTTTTGCTTAGCAGAATAGGGGATAATAGCACTAAAATGCGAGCTAAACTGAGAATACTCACTTAATTTTTCAAGCAAAACTTCTTTTTTTACCAAATCAACCTTATTGATTAATACAATATGTGGCACTTTAGGGCTTAAACTTAAAAAATTTTCATAATCTTTAATATCATCATAAATACTAGCTACAAATAAAATCACATCACAATCAGCAATGCTTTTAATCGCAAGATCAATCATAAGCTGATTCATGGCTTTAGAGCTTGCATGCAAACCTGGTGTATCTATAAAAACAAGCTGATGATTTTCATGCATTATAATCGCATTAATCTTTCTTCTTGTGGCATTTTGCTTATGAGAAACCATAGCAACTTTTTCTTCTAATAAAGAATTTAGGATAGAACTTTTTCCTGCATTAGTTCTACCCACTATGCTTATAAAGCCACTTTTCACAAGATATACCTAGCTAAATCTTTATTTTCTATGATATCTCCAAGTTTAACTTGCACTTTAAAATCATCTATTTTATATACTTTACCTGCATATTCATCTGCTTCAAAACTAATATCTTCCAAAAGTTTTTCCACCACCGTGTGCAAGCGTCTTGCACCAATATCTTGCATTTCTTCATTAGCCTTGCTTGCTATTTTTGCTATTTCTCTAATAGCCTCATCTTCAAAAACAAGCTCTACATTTTCAGTTTTTAAAAGCTCAATGTATTGTGTTAGTAATGAATTTTTAGGTCTTGTTAAAATAGCATATAAAGCATCCTCATCTAGTGAATCAAGCTCAACTCTTAAAGGAAAGCGCCCTTGAAGTTCAGGGATTAAATCACTTGGCTTACTTAGATGAAAAGCACCTGCTGCGATAAATAAAATATGATCGGTTTTTAAAGGTCCAAATTTAGTTTGTATAGTACTACCTTCAACTATAGGAAGCAAATCTCTTTGCACCCCTTCTTTGCTTGGATCTTGGCGGTTTGAATTTGAGCTTGAAACTGCTACTTTATCTATCTCATCGATAAAAATAATCCCTTCATTTTCTGCTCTTCTTAAAGCCTCGCCTTTAATACTTTCCATATCAAGAATTTTCTCACTTGCTTCTTGAGCTAGAGCTATTCTTGCATCTTTTACTTTCATTTCTTTTTTAACTTTTTTATTACCCACACCAATAACTTTTACTATATCTTGCATAGCACCCATTTCAGGTGGTAAATTTGGATTAGTATCAAATACACTTTGTGAAATTTCAACTTCTATTGTGCTATCATCTAAATCACCAGCTTTTAATTTCACGCGCATTTTTTCTAAAGAATTTTGATATTCTTCTTGTTTTTCTTCGCTAACACCCTTTGGTAAAGGCGGTAAAAGTTTTTCTAAAATCTTATTTTCTATAAATTCATTAATTTTGTCTTTATTTTTTTCTTTTTCTTCATTTTTTACTAAATTTAAAGCAGCATTAGCTAAATCTCTAACCATACTTTCTACATCACGCCCAACAAAACCAACTTCAGTATATTTACTTGCTTCAACTTTTACAAAAGGAAGTCCCATCATCTTAGCAAGGCGTCTTGCAATCTCTGTTTTACCAACCCCAGTTGATCCTATCATTAAAATATTTTTTGGCATGATATCATCTTGAAGTTCAGGGCTAAGCTGCATTCTTCTATAACGATTTCTTAAAGCAATTGCTATGATTTTTTTGGCGTTTTTTTGTCCAATTACATAATCATCTAAAAATTTTACAATCTCTTTTGGAGTTAAATTCATTTATCATCCTCAATTATATAAGTTTTAATATTTGTATTTGTATAAATGCAAATTTCACCAGCTATTTGCAAGCTTTCTTTGACTAATTCTTCTTCATCTAAATTTGAATGTTTGGCCAAAGCTCTTGCTGCAGAAAGTGCATAATTACCCCCACTACCAATAGCAGCTATAGCACCATCTTCAGGCTCAACTACATCTCCAGTTCCTGAAAGTAAAAATATATGATCTCTATCTAATACTAGCATCATTGCTTCAAGTTTTCTTAGGTATTTATCCTTACGCCATTCTTTTGAAAAATCTATCGCAGCTTTTAACAAATCACCCTTAGAACTAGAAAGTAATTTCTCAAACATATCAAAAAGATTAAAAGCATCAGCAGTGCTTCCTGCAAAACCTGCTAATACTTTTCCATTGTTTAATTTTCTAATTTTAACTGCATTATTTTTTAAAACAGTATTTCCAAAACTTACTTGTCCATCTCCACCAATTACAGACTTATTTTTGCCTTTATAAGCTAAAATTGTAGTTGCGTGAAACATTATTCTCCTTTAACTTCTAGCTTAAATACAGCATGAATTGCATGGCCTAATTTTGCTGAAATTTCATGCACGCCAAGTTCTTTTATGGTATCACATTCTAAGCTTTTTTTATCAAGCTCTATACCTTTTTGATCCTTTAACGCATGAGCGATTTCATCTTTAGTAACCCCGCCAAACAAGCTTCCATTAGCTCCTACAGGCTTAGCTATGCAAATAGTGATTTTAGATAATTCTTCTTTCAATTTTTCCAAATTTGCAAGCTCAAATCTTAAATTTTCTGCCTTTTTCTTTTGTTCTGCTTCATACTGTTTTAAAACCTCATGCGTAGCAGCTTTAGCAAAGCCTTTAGCAATTAAAAAATTTTGTCCATATCCATCTTTTACTTCTTTTACTTCTCCTGCTTTTCCCAAGCTTTTTACATCTTTAATCAATAATACTTTCATTGTTTTCCTTTTTTAAAATTTTCTTCCATTTTTACCTGCGATGATAAATCTCAAAGCATTTAATCTTATAAATCCTGCTGCATCTTTTTGATCATACACAGCATCTTCTTCAAAAGTGCAATAAGCCTCGCTAAACAAGCTATCATTTGCACTTTCTCTGCCTATTACCATTACATTGCCTTTATATAATTCAAGTTTAACTTTACCATTTACATATTTTTGTGACTCATCAATTAAGGCTTGAAGCATTAATCTTTCAGGTGAGAACCAATAGCCATTATAAATTAAACTTGCATATTTTGGCATTAATTCATCTTTTAAATGTGCTGCTTCTCTATCAAGAGTGATACTTTCTATAGCACGGTGTGCTTTTAAAAGTATACTTCCACCCGGAGTTTCATAACAACCTCTACTTTTCATACCCACATAGCGATTTTCGACAATATCAAGACGACCTATACCATGTTTTGCACCAAGCTCATTAAGTTTTGCCAAAAGTTGCGCAGGAGACATTTTTTCTCCATTAATAGCACATAAATCGCCTTTGCTAAACTCAAGCTCTATTACTTCGCTTTCATTTGGAGTTTCTTTTAAATCTTTCACCCAACGCCACATATCTGCCTCAGGTTTAGCCGCAGGATCTTCAAGCACCAAACCCTCATAAGAAATATGCAATAAATTTGCATCCATAGAATAAGGTGATTTACCTGGCTTTTTAGCTATATCAATACCATGTTTTTGTGCATAAGCTAAGAGTTTTTCACGGCTATTTAAATCCCATTCTCTCCAAGGAGCAATGATGGCTAAATTTGGATTTAGCGCCAAAGCGCCTAATTCAAAACGTACCTGATCATTTCCCTTACCAGTTGCTCCGTGACTAATAGCATCTGCATTAGTTTTATTTGCTATTTCTACCAAAGCTTTTGTTATTAAAGGTCTTGCTATACTTGTACCTAGTAAATATTCTCCCTCATAAATAGCATTTGCTCTAAACATAGGAAATACATAATCTTTTACAAATTCATCTTTTAGATCTTGAATAAAAATATTTTCTTCTTTTACACCCAAAGAAAGCGCTTTTTTTCTAGCAGGCTCAAGCTCTTCACCTTGTCCAATATCTGCTGTGAAAGTTACTACTTCACATTTATACTCATCTTGTAGCCATTTTAAAATTATACTTGTATCAAGTCCACCAGAATATGCTAAAACTACTTTTTTAATATCTTTTTTCATTGTCTTTCCTCTTTGTAAAAAAATGATTGTAAAATTTAACGAATTTAGCTTAATATAATGTAAAATATTCAGACATTTTATAACATTTTCTTGTATTTTTTGATAAAATATTTTTATGAGAATAGATAAGTTTTTAAATGTAGTTAATATCACTAAGCGCCGTGCTATTTCAGAAGATATGTGTAAAAGTGGCGTAGTAAGTATAAACAATCAAGTAGTTAAAGCTAGTAAAGAAGTAAAAATTGGCGATGAAATAAGCATTAAATTTATAGAATATACTAATATCTATAAAGTCTTAGATATACCAACGACCAAAAGCATACCAAAAGCTATGCAAGAAAAATATGTGGTAAAAATCCAATGAAAGAAATAATTTTAAGCCAAAATGAGCTTTATAAGCTTTGTGAAATTTTACCTAAAAATGGAGTTATTTTACTTCAAGGGGATTTAGCAAGTGGTAAAACTACTTTAGTGCAAAATTATGCTCAATTTCTTGGAGTAGAAAAAACGCTTAATTCTCCTACATTTTCTATCATGCAAGAGTATGATTTTCAACAAGGTAAAATGTATCATTATGATATTTATCAAGAAGGTTTTGACGGACTTTTAAAAAATGGCTTGATTGAAAATTTTTTTGAAGAGGGTTTGCATTTGGTAGAGTGGGGTGATGAAAAATTAAAAAAATACTTAGATAAATATCAAATTTTTAATATAATTTTACAAATCATTCCTTATGAAAATAAAAGAAAGTATATAATACATGAGTAAGCTAGAAGCTAGAAATTTAGAAAAAATCATTAAAAAAACTAAAATCATACACGATGTTTCACTAGAAGTGCAAAGTGGAGAAGTTGTAGGACTTTTAGGGCCTAATGGAGCAGGAAAAACTACGAGTTTTTATATGATATGTGGGCTTATTTTACCAACAAGTGGACAGGTGTTTTTAGACTCACAAGATATCACAAAAGAACCGCTTAATAAAAGAGCAAAGCTTGGCATTGGGTATTTACCTCAAGAAAGTAGTGTTTTTAAAGACTTAAGCGTAGAAGAAAATTTACTTTTAGCCGCCCAAGTAATATATAAGGATAAAAATTTATTAGAACAAAAGATAGAACAAATGCTAGAATTACTTAGCATAGAGCCTATTAGGCACAGAAAAGGTATGAGCTTAAGCGGGGGCGAAAGAAGGCGTTGTGAAATCGCAAGATCACTTATGTGTGATCCTAAATTTTTACTTTTAGATGAACCATTTGCTGGGGTTGATCCTATCGCAGTGAGTGAAATTCAAAGTTTGATTAATGATTTAAAAGCTATGAATATAGGTGTTTTAATCACTGATCATAATGTAAGAGAAACTTTAGCAATTTGCGATAGAGCTTATGTGATTAGAAGCGGAAGGTTGCTAGCTAGTGGTAATGCTAATGAAATTGCGCATAATGAAGATGTTAAAAAATATTATCTTGGAAGTGAGTTTAGACTTGAATAATGCTTAAACAAAAAACCTCTATAACACAAAAAGCAAAACTATCACAAACCTTAAGATCTTGGCTTCCTATATTGCAAGCTAATATTGAAGATCTAAAAGAAAGCTTAGATGAGTTTGCTAAAGAAAATCCTTTTATAGAGATCAAAGAAAACTCAAGTATTACAAACAATCAAAACAAGTATTATCAAGAATATTTTAGTAAAAATACCACCACGCAAATGATTGATACAAAAAGCTTAGAAGTAAAAAATGTGTATGAACTTTTAAGCGAGCAAATCATACCACCATTTTTTCCTACTAAAAAATCCCAAACCATTGCTGAAAAAATCATAGAATGTTTAAATCATGAAGGTTATTTTGAATATGATGAGGAAATTTTAGGTGAATTTGATCCTTTAGAAGTGGAAAAAATCAGGCAAAGATTTAAATACCTTGATCCCGTTGGAGTAGGGGCAAAAGACAATCAAGAAGCTTTTGTTTTTGCATTAGAGCATTTTGACTTAGATGATGAGCTTTATGAGTTTTGCAAAATGTTGATTTTAAATTTAGAAAATGCAAAAGATTTTATCAAAGATCCTTTGTATAAAAAGGCTATAGCTATAATTAAAAAAATCTCCATTCCACCTTTTTTGGAGTATTTTGAAGAGAGTATGGAAATCATTCCTGATATATTTATTTATCAAGAAAATGGCGAAATTAAAATTAAAATTAATGATGATTATTACCCTGAAATTGCTTTTGAAGCAGATGGTTTAGATCATGAGTTTTTAAGTGCTTATTTAAAAGATGCTAAAAATTTAATTGACGCGCTAGCCATGCGTAAAGCTACCCTTTATAAACTAGGGCTTATGATTATAGAATATCAATATGATTTTTTCATGGGCGGGGATATTAAACCTATGCAGCTTAAAGACTTAGCGCAAGATCTTGAAAGAAATGCTTCTACTATTTCAAGGGCAATTGCAAATAAATACTTAAGTTGTGACAGAGGCTTAATACCCTTAAAGTCTTTCTTTACCACTGCAGTGGATGATGGTGAAACTTCTAATGCAACTATTAAAGATTTTCTTAGTAATTTAATAAAAAAAGAAAATCCTAAAAAACCTTTGAGTGATTTGAAAATTCTTGAACTCACTCAAAAAGAATTCCCAAGTGTACAACTAGGGCGTAGAACTATCACTAAATATCGTATGCAACTTGGCATAGGAAGCTCAAGTGAGCGTAAAAAATTATATGAATTGATGTAGGAAAAGATGAATTTAGAAAGTATTTTTGAAAAAACCATAAAACAAAATGTGCGTTTAGTAGCAGCTAGCAAGTATGTTCAAGATGAACAAATTCGAGAGCTTTTTAAGCAAGGTGTTGTAGAGTTTGGAGAAAATCAAGTCCAAGCTTTAGCTTTAAAAAAAGAAAAACTTCAAGGTTTAGAAATCAAATGGCATTTTATAGGCAATCTTCAAAGTAACAAAATCAATCTTTTAATCAAACAAAACCCATTACTTTGGCAATCTTGCAATGGCTTAAAAAGTGCCAAAGCTGTAGATAAAAGACTTGATTATAAATTAGATACTTTATTAGAAATTAACACTGCTAATGAAAGTTCTAAAAGTGGCATAGAGCAAAATAAGGCCATAGAAGAGTATTTGCAAATACAAGAAGAGTGTAAAAATTTAAATCTAGTAGGCATTATGTGTATAGGCTCTATGGATGAGGAAAAAGTTCAAGAAAGTTTTGAGCATACTTTTAAAATCTATGAAAATTTACAAAAACACGGGGCAAAAATTTGTTCCATGGGCATGAGTGGGGATTTTGAGCTAGCTATAAAATGTGGCTCAAATATGGTGCGTTTGGGAAGTATTTTATTTAAATAAACCCCATTTGTTTTGCTTTTTCTATCATAAAATCTGCGCCATTTTCACTTTTTAATTCTTGCAAGGCTATAGATTTTGCTTCTAGTGAGAAATTTTCCACTAAGTTTAAAAATTTATGTTTTTCTTCTTGATTTAAAATTTCACATAAATTACGCTCTTTTAAATACAAAGCATTAAAATACTGATGATTTTTAGCTGCATATGGATAAGGAATGAAAATACAAGGAAGTAAATTTGCACTAAGCTCAAAAAGACTACTTGCACCTGATCTTGATATAGCTAAATCTGCTTTAGAAATTTTATCTATAATGTTTTTATCAAAGTCAAAAAGCTCTACGTTGACATTTAAATCCTCATAAGCTTTTTTACATCTTTCATAATCATTCTTACCACATTGGTGAATGATATTTATGCCTTTTTCTTTAAAGTATAAAGCATTTTCTAAAGCAAGATCGTTAATAAATTTAGCCCCTTGAGAGCCACCAAGAAAAATAATATTTTTTAATTCTTTTCTCACTCTTGCTTTTTGAGAAAAAGTCTCGCTAATAGGGTAAGGACAAAAGAAAGTATTTGCTTTATTAATTTGATCATCAAAAGCAGTAAAAAAAGCTTTAGAAAAAGGTTTTAAAAGTGAATTTAAACTTCCCATTTTTGAATTTTGCTCATGGATTAAAAGTGGGATATTTGCCATTAAAGCACCAAAAGCACCTGGGGCACTGCTATATCCACCCACACTAAAAACTGCTTTAATATTATGTTCTTTTAAAATTTGTTTTGTTTTTCTTGCAAGTTTTATAATATGCAAAAACGATTGAACTTTAGCTAAGCCTTTTTTATTAACAACACCTTGAGAGCTTAGAAAGTATTTTTTATAAAAGCCATTTTCATTTTCAAACCAAAGTCTATCTTGGCCATTTTCACTTCCTATGTAAATACATTCTATGCCTTGTTTTCTTGCACTATGCAATAAACATCTAGCTATAGCCAAATGTCCTCCTGTGCCTCCACCTGTAATTGCTATCATTTATCCTCTTTATTTAGCTTTTCTTCCAAAATAGCAAGTCTTGCTTCTAATTTAGCGATTTTTTCTTCATAATCAATCTTGCCATGTTCTTTAATATAAGCAGGTATGCCAATAGCTGTTAAATTTGGTCCAACATCTTTTAATACAACTGCGTTTGAGCCTATTTTGGCGTTTTTACCTATGGTAATATTGCCTAAAATTTTAGCACCAGAACCTATTACTACGCCATCTTCTATAGTGGGGTGTCTTTTGGTATTTTTATCTAAACTCGTTCCACCCAAAGTAACACCTTGATAAATCAAAACATCATTACCTATAATAGAAGTCTCACCAATCACAACCCCACTTGCATGATCTATAAATATCCTTCTACCTAGCGTAGCTCCAGGGTGTAAATCAACTCCAGTAAAAAACTGCGAAATTCCACTAATAATCCTTGCTATTTTTTTAAAACCTTTTTGGTAAAAAAAATGCGCAAAACGATAATTCACCACAGCCCAAACACCAGGATAGTTAAAAACTAATTCCACCCAAGATCTATATGCAGGATCTTTTTGTTTTGGCATAGAAAAATCTTCTTTGATTAGTTTAAAAATACTCATTTAGAACCTATGCTTTTTAAATATCCATTATCATTTAAGAATAAATAAATTTCACCCAAAATATGCTTTTTTTGATTTTCATTAACAAGTTTTGAAGCATAAATTTTTTCATTAATATTATCCATAATTGCATGAATATCATAGTCAAGATCTTCTAAAGTATCTAAAATAGATTGAGCCTCTAGTACGCTTTCTACTTCAAAACCCTTTTCATTAATACTTATACAAGCTTCGGTTGGATGTGTAAAAAGATTGTGCTTCATACCAAGGACTTCTTGATAAGCTCCCACTAGGAAAAATCCTAAAAAATAATCTTCAGCTTCTACATCAATATCATGTAAAAACAAAGGATTATCTTTAGAATAAGAAATTTCCCCATCGCTATCACAAGTTATATCCCATATACTTGCGCTTCTTGTAGGTTTTTTATTGAGTCTATCAAGTGGCATGATAGGGAAATTTTGCTCCAAACCCCAAAAATCAGGTAAAGACTGAAATACTGAAAAATTCACTAAATATTTTTCTTGTACTTCATTTTGTAAACTCGATAAATCAGCTTGATCGCCCACTAAAGAAATTGCTTTTCTCATAATCAAATGCAATAAAATTTCACTATTAGAGCGATCTTGTAAATCTACATAACCCAAATCAAACAAGGTTAAAATACTCTCCATATGATCAATGCTATCATGTAAATACTCAAGCGCATTAGAAGCTTTAATGTTTTTATACAAATCATAAAGTTCATCAATAAGTTTTGGGTTTTTATCTTTCAATAAAAGTTTGCTTTCTGTGTATTCTTGAGAAAAAAGCTCTAAAACAGGCGCTACTAAAACAGCATGATTAGCCGCTACAAAACGCCCACTTTCTATAAAAATATCAGGCTCTAAATCTTTTTTTTGTTCTGCTATGCTTTTTAAAATAAACACAACATCGTTTGCATACTCACTTAAGGTGTAATTTCTACTTGTTTCATTTTTAAACTGAGAGTATTCTACTGCTAAACCCCCGCCAAGATTAATGGCTTTTAAATTTTTTGCCCCCATTTTTCTAAGCTCAGTGTAGATATTACCCGCTTCATTTAAGGCTTTTTTTAAAGGATGAATTTCAGTAATTTGTGAGCCTAAATGAAAATGTATCATAGTAAATTGATCTAAAAGTTTATTAGCTTTTAAAAGATTTACCGCTTCAATAAGCTCAGTAGAAGTTAAACCAAATTTTGAATTTATACCACCACTTTTTGCCCAAATTCCTACCCCAGCTGAATGCAAACGCACCCTTAAGCCTATATTTGGCTTTGGCTTAAAACGATTTTTAGCAATTTCAATCATCGCTTCAAGCTCATTAAGTCCTTCCATAGTTAAAGTGATATTATGACCCATTTCACACGCTATAAAGCCCATATTTATAAGTTCTTTGTCTTTAAAGCCATTAACCGTTATAGGAGCGCCTTCATTGTTATAAGCCATAGCTAGTAAAAGCTCGGCCTTACTTCCTGCCTCTAAGCCATAGTTGTATTCTTTACCTAGATTAACTAAATTTTTTACAAAACCTGGATATTGATTAACTTTTAAAGGATATACAGCGTTAAAAGAACCTTTATAGTTAAATTCTTTTTTTGCTTTAGCAAATTTATTATAAATTTGCTCAATTTGTTTATGGATTAAATGAGGAAAACGAAGTAACAATGGCCCCTTATAACCATCATCGCGCAAAGTATTTACTATATCTATAATGGCAGGTTTTTTACCATGATTTACACATACTTTGCCATTTTCGATGATAAAATTATTTGCACCCCAAATATTAATACCATAATCAATCATAACTCATTCTCCAAATTTACTAATTTTATATTTTTAGTATCTTTATTTTCTAAATTTTTATAAAAAATCTCTTCTTTTTGCATTTCATCTTCGCCTATACACAAAAAGATTTCAGCATTAGCATTATCTGCTTGGTTTAAATGCTTTGCAAGTTTTTTTGCTTCATAGCTTAAATATACTTTATGTTTTTTTCTTAAAGTATTTGCTAATTTAAAAATAGTATCTATATAAGCTTCATCCATGGCACAAAGATAAATTCCTTCTCTTGATTTTACGCTTTGTTTTTGTTCTAAAATAGCCATAATCCTTTCTATACCCATAGCAAAACCCACGCCATAGCCACTTTTACCATCTAAGTATTCAATTAATCTATCATACCTTCCACCACCTGCTACAGCAGCTTTTGCACCGATTTCATCACTAACAAACTCAAATGCACTTTTAGAATAATAATCAAGCCCACGCACTAATTTTTCATCACATTCAAATTCAACATCATTTTCTTTTAAAAGTTTTTGCAATTTTTCATAATCTTTCTTACAACATGAGCATAAATTTTCACTTAGTTTTGGTGCATTTTCGATTAAACTTTGACAATGATCATTTTTGCAATCAAGCACTCTAATAGGATTTAAGTCTTTTCTTCTTAAGCAATCTTCGCAAAAACCTTCTTTAGAATTTAAAAAAGCTATGAGTTTTTCTTTATATACACCCATACATTCTTTACAGCCTAAAGAATTAATCTTCAAACTTGTGTGAATTTCTAAGCGTCTAAAAATTTCATTTAGCATTAAAATAATACTCGCATCCTCATACACACTTGCTATGCCAAAGCTTTCTACTCCAAATTGATGAAATTCACGCAATCTTCCTTTTTGTGGCCTTTCATAGCGAAACATAGAGCCATGATAAAACCATCTTTTAATACTTTGAGCCTTATCCATTTTAGCTTCTATGTATGATCTTACCACCCCAGCTGTCCCTTCAGGCCTTAAACACACTTCATTGCCTGCTTTATCAACAAATTCATACATTTCTTTACCAACTATATCAGAGCTTTCCCCAACACTTCTTTTAAAAAGCTTAGTAAGTTCTAAATGCGGACAATTAATAAAAGTAAAACCATAGTTTTTAGCCACTTCTTCACAAGTTTTTACTACTTTTTCATAAAGAACAGCTTGATCATCTTGTAAATCTTTCATTCCTTTTAAAGCATTAATCATCTATAAATTCCTTAATCTTTTCATGTAAATTTTCAATACTCAAAGAAGCATCTAATTTTAAAATTTTTATATCTATCTTAGTTTTTAAAAACTCTAAAGTTTCTTCTAAAGCTTTTTGTATATTTAAAAAATACTCAATCCCTCTTTTTTCAATACTATCTAGATCTTTTTTAGAAAGTCTTTGCTCAATAAGCTCTTTAGAACCATGCAAAAACACAACCTTTTGTGGAAAAAGTCCACCTGTGGCAAAAGAATTTAACTCAAATAAAATATTTTGATCAAAATCACATCTTGCATAAGCCATATTAGAAATAAAACTACGATCTGAAATGATAAGTTTGTTTTTATTATGCGCTAAATGCATGTCGATTAAATTTGCTCTATCTGCTAAAAAAAGCAAAAGCTCAGCCTTTTTAGAAAATTGCATTTTACTTTCTAATAAAATTTTTCTCAAATGCACTCCAAGCTCACTTCCACCTGGTTCTTTGGTAAAAAATGCATTATGAAAATATTTTTTTAAAAGCTCTATTTGCGTGCTTTTACCTACACAATCAACCCCTTCAAAAGCTATATACAATCTCTCTCCTTTAATAAAGGTATAATTTCTTTTGGCACAAGCTTACTCACATCGCCATTATGCATACAAATTGATCTTACTATGGAGCTTGAAATAAAAGAATTTTTTAAATTTGGCATAAGATATATAGTTTCAAAATCTTCCCAAAGCATGTGATTTGCATAACCAAGTTGTAATTCATACTCAAAATCACTCACCGCTCTTAAGCCTCTTATAATGATATTTATTTGCAAATTTTTAGCAAGATCTACTAGTAAGTTATCAAAAGTTGTAATTTTAACATTTTTTAAGTCTTTTGTAGCAATTTTTACCATTTTTTCTCTATGCTCTAAGCTAAACATAGGCTTTTTACTCTCACTTTTAGCTATGGCAACAACTACTTCTTCAAACATCTTGCTAGCTCGAACGATCACATCTAAATGTCCATTAGTGATAGGATCAAATGTCCCTGGGTATATACAACTAGCCATTATTGCCACCTTTGATATAAATTATGCTCAATATTTGCTAGATCAAGCCATTTTCCTATGATAAATTCATATAATTTTTCCAAATTATCAACCTTAGCATAACTTGCTATTACAGGAGGAGCGATGATAACTCCATAGCTAGAAAGTTTAGCCATTTGTTCTAAATTTAAAGTAGAATAGGGCATTTCCCTTACCCCAAGTATGAGTTTTTTGCGTTCTTTTAAAGCCACTCCTGCAGCCCTTGTAAGTAAAGTATCATTTATACCACAAGCAATTTTTGCTAAAGTGTTAATAGAGCAAGGTGTGATAAAAGTCGTTTCTATGCCAAAAGATCCACTTGCAACGCATTGACTAATGTCTTCATTATCTAAAAAATTTACATGTTCAAGCTCAAATTTATCTTTTATGTGTTGCAAAAAGTCTATATTTTCTAAAAGAGAATTCTCTTTTGTAAAGCTTATTTTTGCATTTTTACTTATAATGGCATAAATTTGCCCTTTTTCTTTTAAATGTTTTAATAATAAAAAGCCAAGCTCACAAGAACTAGCCCCACTAATACCTACTAAAATTTTTCTCATTTTAGCTCCACATAATTTTTACTAATGACTTTACCATGCACGACTTTTCCATCTTTATTTTTAAGGCGAATTCTTTGGTTTAAATTTCCACTTTGCAAGGCTTTTAACTCTATTATCATGCTTAAATCCCCATCTTTGATAACCCCATAAACAGAATCATTTCTTTGTATAAGGGTTTTGGTTTTAAACATATTATATTTTAAAATCATATTTTCTCTTATATTGCTTTTGGCTATTAAATTTGCGATTTCATCTTTTTTTAATACACCTTGAGGAGCTTTATCAAAAGGAATTTTTAAAATTTTAAAACTAGCAGGACTTAAATTTTCATTGCGCGCAATAGGACGCGTGGTTTGTAAAACTTCTAATTTTGCCTTTAAAAAATACTTAAAAAATATATTTTTTTTAAACTGCTCTGGAGTTTTAAATTCAGCCTTTATAAAACCATCTGCTCTATCAAAATTATGATTACCTAATTTTAAAAAAACGTATTGATTAAAATCAGCAGGCAAGCTTGATTGAGTGTTAAGATCTAAAGAAATGATTTCTAGTTGTGGATAATTTGTCTTAAATTCTTTAATCAAAGCTAATTTTACTTCATCAAAATTCGAAGCAAAACTAAAAGTATAGAAAAATAAAAATAATATAATATTTCTCACAAACAATACAACCTTTGCAATAAATTCAAAAACTAACGTATCATACATAAAAAAAGTTTGAATTTAGTTGAAAATTGCTAAAATAAGCGGAATAAAATTTGCTTGTAAAAATGCAAGATTGAAGATTGAGGGCAAAATCTAAATCTAAGGAATTGCATAATGAGTATATTTAGTATAAATGATAATTCCTCTTATGGTTCTATCATTTCACAAACAAAAGCAAATAAAGAAAATAAAACAAGTTCAAAAACAAATTTTGCAAATACTTTTGTTAAACAAAATGCTAGTAAATTAATTGAAATTCAAAGTAATAATACTCAAACATTAGCACTCAATGAAGCAATATTAAATCAAAATAGTATTAAAAGCGATTCTCCTAATTATCATATATCAAGCGATTTTAAAAATTCTATTTATGCTTTAAAATATAGACAAGCTAATAATCCTGCTTCTATGGCTTATGGTTATAGTGTTGATTCTAGTGGCTATATGGGTAGTGATTTTAACAAAGCAGCGGGATTGCCTGAAGATTTTAAGATACATAAATCTACTTTAGATGAGTTGTATAGATTTAATACAAGTTTTAAAGAAGACACTGCAAATCATTTAGGCATTTCAAATTACTATACAAATATAGATATGGCTGATACTATAAGACAATATTATTCTAAATTTGATCAAATCATAAATCATAGTTTTGAAAATTCTAATAAAACTAGTTTTAGTGTAGAAGATTTAAATTCTTTACCAAAAGGTTATAGTATTTATAATACAGATTTTAAGTTTATGTTTCAAAATTTAGATAGTCAAATTATAACAAATTTTTATGATACACAAGAGCAATACAATACTATAGATAGCATAGGAATGCAAAATTCTATCAATACAGGATTGAAAAAATTAGATTTTTCCCCTGAAAGTATGGAAACTCAAATTTTAGATAGCGATATAGCAAAAGATACTTTTAATCCTGATATGTCTGTTTATCCAAAAAATGAAGATGGGAGCTATACTAAAGAAGCTTTATTTATGAGTTTTTTAAAATCTAGCGGTGGAGAGGCTTTAGAAGGTGGCAATACAACATTAAACCCATTAGCTAAAGCACATATTGAAGCTATGGCAAAAGAAAGTTTTGATGGTTCTTTAGCCTCTTTAAATGATATTATGACAGGTAAAGTCGATTTTGCACAAATTTTAAAAGCACACGCTCAAGATGGCTGGCTTGATTCTAAAATTTATGCCAAAGAAAATAATATTGCTTGGCAAAATTCAAGCATAGGTTATGGTGGGGCTTGGTTTGATAATCAATTTAATCAAGCTAAAGCTAGTGGCTACTCTCCTAGCAATGAAAGTATAAATTCTTATGTAAATTCTGTAATGGATAAATTAAATAATATTTTAAATCAAACTAGGGTGTAAAAAATGGAGCGGGAAACGAGATTCGAACTCGCGACCCCAACCTTGGCAAGGTTGTGCTCTACCCCTGAGCTATTCCCGCATTTTGAAAGTAGAGTGTGATTTTATCAAAACTTTATTTTATTGTCAAGTTTTTAAAATTAAGGAATGTTTTTTGCTTGTGATTATTAAATTTTAAAAGGAGCAACTCATGCAAGTAAATGATAAAAATAGTCCACTAGCCCTAAACAATATGACAAAAATCAAAGAAAAAAACACATCTTCAGATGAATTTCAAGCTACACTTAATGCACTTAAAGACAAAGAGGAAAAAGAGTATAAAAAAGATAGCAACAATGCTTTTAGTAATACAGATTTAAATATAGGTTCAATTTCTAAAGATTATAGCGTATATGCTTGGGAGAAATTACGCCAAAGCAAATACCAAAAAAATGAAGAAAAAATTCTAAACAGTCTTTTAAAAATTTAAATTGAGAAAAAAATGAATATTTCTAATAATTTTCAACAATTATTTTCACATAATCACAAAAGTCAAGACAAAAAAACATCTCTTTATGATTTACCTTTTGATTATCTAATAAAGCAAAATAAAAAACTTGCCGAAGATAAAATGAAAAAATACAAAGAAGAATTAGTTTTTAATGAAGAAACAAAACAATATGAAAAGAAAATGGTTTTAGATGAGCAAAGCTATAAAGAACAAATTAAAATCAAACTCGAAGAACAAACCAAAGAAAAAGTTAATCAACAATTAAATAACAAAATAACATCAAAAACAGAAAATTTAAACACTGTACAAGGCTCAGGTTATGATAACTTAAAACACAGCACAAGCTTTTGGCAGTTTAAAGAAAAACAAAATCAAAAAGAAGAAAAAGCTTTTAATGTGTTTTCAGCTCCAATACATAATGCTTAAATTTTTAAAACTTTAACTTCTTGATCTTTTACTAATTTTGTATCATCAATTTGCGTGATTAAAATATGTGTGTTTTCACATAAAGGTTTTAGCATACCTGAGCCAAATTTAGCTTCACTTGGTTTAAAATACCCATCGACTAATTTTCCAAAAGCAAAATCATTTCTTTGACCTTTGAAATTTAAATCTTTAGTCAATCTTGCTTTATCAAATTCCAAAAGTTCTTTACCATAAAGTAAATTAAGTATATTTTTTGCAAAAATATGCGTTGAAACTAAAGAGGCTAAAGGATTTCCTGGTAGGGCTAGAAAAAGCATATTGCTTTTGCTAAAAAGTTTTACATGCTTACAAAGTTTAGCATTGACTTTTTCAAAAATAGGGCTAAAATCACACTCAAGCAAAGCTTGTTTGATAAAATCAGCCTCACCCACGCTAGCTCCACCACTGCTTATAAGCATATCAAATTCTTTATTTTTTAAAAGCTTTTTATATGCATTTAAATCATCTTTTATAAGTCCTAAATATTCAACATCAGCATAATCTTGCAAAATAGCATAAATTCCAAAAGCATTTGCATTATATATGCTATATTCATCAGCATTTTCCCAAGGTTCTACAAGCTCATCTCCACTTGAAAAAATTCCAATACGCATTTTCTTAACTACTTTTAACTCATAAATTCCTTGAGCAGCAAGCATAGCTACCATACCTGAGGTGATTTTTTGCCCCTTTTTAAACAAAAGCTCTCCAAGCTTTGCTTCCTCGCCTTTAAAACGGATGGCATTGTTTTCTTTAGCGTTTTTAGCGTTGAGCTTTTCATCTTCAAGTAAAGCTTCTTCAAACATTAAAATGGTATTTGCATTTTGAGGAATTTTAGCTCCTGTCATGATTTTATAGCATTCATTTTTTTCTATAATATAATCATTTTTATCGCCTGCTAAAATACTTCCTTTTATTTTTAGCAATTCATTCTTATGTGTATAATTTAATGCATAACCATCTAGGGCAGAATTATCAAAAGCGGGTAGGTTTTTTTTCACAAAAACATCTTCATGCAAAATATACCCCAAAGCCTGTGTCAAATTTACTCTTTGAAATTCATTTTTTGCCTTGATTTGTTCTTTTAAAAAATCTAAAGTTGCAAAAATATCTCTCATTCTTCAAGCCTTCTTATATTTGCACCTAGTTTTTTAAATTTTTCTTCTAAATTTTCATATCCTCTATCAAGATGATAAATTCTATGAATTTTACTTGTGCCTTTAGCTGCTAAAGCTGCTAAAATCAAAGCAGAAGACGCACGCAAATCAGTAGCCATAACATCGGCCCCCAAAAGCTCTTTAGTGCCATTTATAGTAGCAATATGCCCATTTAATCTTATATCAGCTCCCATTCTTAAAAGCTCACTTACATGCATAAAACGATTTTCAAATAATCTCTCATCAATAATACTTGTGCCATTTGCTTTTAAAGCTAAAGCCATAAATTGTGCTTGCATATCCGTTGGAAAACCTGGATATTCGCTAGTTAAAATTTCAACTGGTTTGATTTCTTTAGCAGGATTTATACTAATACTATCTTCATTAATATCAAAACTAAAGCCCATTTGCTCTAGCTTTGCTAAAACTGCGCTAAGATGGCTTACATTGACTTTTTTTAGAGTAATTTTTGAGTTAGTGATAGCACCTGCACACAGATAAGTTCCTGCTTCAATACGATCAGGAATAATTTCAAAAGGTTTAAATTCTAAAAGTTCTCCACTTGTGCCATAAATTTCAAGTTCAGAAGATCCTATGCCTTGTATATCAAGCCCGGCTCTAGCTAAAACCTCACAAAGTTGCACTACTTCAGGCTCTTTAGCAACATTTAAAAGTCTAGTTTTACCATGAGCTAGGGCTGCTGCCATGATGATATTTTCACTACCTGTAACAGTGATTTTATCAAACATCACATCAGCACCTTTAAGCCCTCCGCTAGCTACCACATAACCTTGCTTGATCTCAATATTAACTCCCATTTTTTCTAAAGCTAAAAGGTGTAAATCAATAGGGCGTTGGCCTATAGCACAACCTCCTGGTAAAGAAACTTCGCAATTTCCAAATCTAGCTAGTAAAGGCCCTAAGGTAAGTATAGAAGCACGCATTTTACGCACAATGTCGTATTTTGCTATGGTTTTATTTAGATGTTTTGTATTTATTTTTGCAAAACTGTCTTTAAAAGTATAGTTTGCTCCTAAATTTTCAAGCAAAGAAAGTAGGGTACAAATATCTGCTACATTTGGTAAATTTGAAATTTGAACTTCATTTTTAGCTAAAATACTTGAAGCTATCAAAGGGAGTGCAGCATTTTTTGCACCGCTTATTATCACTTCTCCATTTAATTTTTCAACACCATCAATCTCTAAATAAGTCATTAATTTTCCTTAAAATATATACATAATGATATAATAATATTTTACTACAAATATTATATAAATTAATAAGATTAAAGGTGTTTTTTGGGAGTTTTTCTAGTCATACTTGGTGGAATATTTTGGGCTATAAGTGGGGTTTTGGCTGAGTATTTGTTTAAAAATCATTATTCTGCTGAATGGGTAAGTTTTTATCGTTTGCTTTTTACCGGCGTTATTTTAATAATTTTGGGTGTAAAAAATTTCAAATTAAAATTACTAAAGCAAAAACAAGAACTTAGCTCTCTTTCAATTTTTTCTATCTTTGGTTTATTGATAACTCAATATGGTTATTTTAAAGCTATTTATTATACCGATGCAGGAACTGCCACGATGATACAATACAACGCACCATTAATCATAATGCTTTTTATGTGTTTTAAAAATAAAATTTTTCCTAAAAAAGTAGAACTAATCGCTTTATTTTTAATACTTTTTGCTTTATTTTTACTTATAACAAATGGGGATATTAACAACTTAAAACTTGATATAAGAGGTGTTATTTGGGCTTTTTTTGGAGCTCTTGGAGTAGCGTTTTATTCTTTGAGCGCTAGGCTTATTATAGCAAAATATGGCTTATTTTTAATCATGGGCTTGGCTAGTTTATTTGCTTCTTTTTTACTTTTTGTATTATTACAAGGAAATATCCCAAAACATGATTTTTCTTTAAATTCCTTTTTGGCTATGAGTGGAATTATACTTATAGGCACAATAGGGGCTTTTTGTTTATATTTAAAAGGGGTGGAATTAATAGGAGCTTTTAAAGCTAGTATGATAGCTTGTATAGAACCTGTGGCCGCTGCTTTTATGAGTTTTTTATTTTTAGGGACTATTTATAGCGTAATTGATCTTTTTGCTTTTACTTTAATCATTCTTAGTGTGTTTTTAAATGCTAAAAAGCATTAAAGTCATTGCATAGCTTGCATGGCTTGAGATAACATTTGCATTATTCTTGCATAAATACTTTGCATTTGCGAATTTAAACTTTGAATTTGAGAATTGATCATTTGAGCTTTTTGTGGATCTTGGCTTGACTGTAATTTTGCATTTAATTCTGTTATTTTAGCTTGTATTTTAGAAAGTTCTTTATACAGTTTACTTAACTCATCTTCTGATTTTTCTCCATTTTGACTTTCTTTAACACTTTTTTCAAGCTCTTTTATACCTTGAGTAAATTTAAACTCTATAAAATTCTTGCTCTCTTTACTTTCTTTTTCTTCTTTTTGAGTGTTTAAAACATAAGGATTGATTTTACTAGCATAATTATTTATTTGCATGATATATCCTTTCTTTTAAAGGATATATCGGATTTTTTTATAAAAAATTAATTTCTATCGTGAAGTTTTTTTGCTACTTCTGCGGCCAATTTTAGCTTTTCATTATCAAAGTGTGTATAAATTCTTGAAGTATTTAAGCTTGCATGGCCTAGTGCTTCTTGGACTAAAACTAAATCTTTTTGCTTTTTATAAAGTAGGGTAGCAAAAGTATGTCTTAGCATATGGGCTCCATTTTTTTGCTTGCGAATTCCTGCTTTAAATAAAATTTGTTCTACTATGCGCGAAACATAAGCTTGGGTTAGGGCCTTGCCATTGCGATTGACAAATAAAAGTCCATCACAAGAAAGATAATTTACTCTTACATCTTTTAAAAGATGTTCTATAAGCTCTTTTTTAATCATCACAACGCGGTATTTATTGCCTTTAGCTCTAATGCGTATAATATAAAGATCATTTTCTTCGCTAATATCTTTTAATTTTATATTAATAGCCTCACTAACCCTAATTCCTGTAAAAATGATGATTTTAATAATCAAACGATTGCGTATAGTGTTGTTTTTAAAATCTGTATTATCAATAGCATCTAAAAATTTACTCACTTCATCTTCGCTCATATATTCAGGTAATTTAACTCCTTTAGAGCCACTTATACCTGCCCAATTTTTAAGGTTGATATCAAAAATATGTGCTTTTTGATCTTCTTCGTTTTGTTTATCTAAAAATGCAAAAAAATTAATCACAGCTATACGATAATTTTTCTTACTCGCATCAGATAAAGAAGCGCTAATACTTGCTAAAATTTCCACTAAAAGCTCTTCATCAATTTGTTTTAGCGAATAAAGCTTGTAAAATAACAAATATTCATAAAGTTTTTTCAAAGGATTAAAATACGTATTTACACCGCTAAGCCCTGCATTTCTTGCTTTTTTTACATAAGCATCAAGCTCTTGTATATTTTTAACACCCTTACTTAGAGCTAAATTTACTACAGCCAAGGCTTGGGGGTCTTTTAATTCTTTATTTGATAAAGAATTTAGTTTAAATTTCACATATCTACAAAGCCAAAACAAAAATGACTTTTCAAAATTTTCTTCACAATCTAGAGGATATTTCATCGCTCATTCTCCAAGGCTTTCAAAGTAGCCATTTTAGCATGAATATATGCACTATCAAATAGCTTTTTAGAGCTTTCTTTTACAATCAACCCAAGTTCAGTACAACCCAATATAACTCCTTGAACTTGTGGAAATTGAGCAATCACATCATACAAATATCTTTTCGATTCTTTATTTATAATACCCTTACAAAGCTCATTAAAAATGATATCATTAAGTTTTAAAATATCATCATTTTTGGGAATAAAAACTTCAATCTTTGAGTTAATTAAAAGTTGTTTATAAAAATCTTCTTGCATAGTGTATTTTGTCCCTAATAACAATACTTTATCGATGTTTTGCTCTTGAAGTTCTAAAAGCATAGCTTTAGCTATATGTAAGATAGGAATTTGAATGTTTTTTTGTATATTTTCATAACATTTATGCATAGTATTAGTACAAATTAATATAAAATCAACTCCACATTTTTGCAAAAGTAGGGCATGTTGGGTTAAAATTTCACTTGCTTTTTGCCAATCATTCTTACGTTGACATTCTTCTATCTCTTCAAAATCAACACTAGTTAAAACTATCTTGGCACTATGTAATTTTCCTAATTTTTCATTTGTTAATTTATTGATAATTTCATAATAACTAAGTGTGCTTTCATAACTCATTCCACCTATTAAACCTATGGTTTTCAAACTTTTTTTCCTTTTAAAACTAATATAAAAATTATAAAAAAATCTTACTTAAAAAATATCAAGCTATAATTATAAAAACAAAATAGGACAATGATATGTTTTTTAAGAAAAAAATCGTGCAAAAGCAAGTAAAACAAAACAATACCTCAAAACAAGATAATACTTCAAATGACTTTACACAAGAAAAAAGACTTTATGAATTTAGAGAAAATATGAAAAAACTTAGTAAAGATGAAAATAGTGCTAAATTTTTAGCAAGACAACTTTCAAGACTAATCCAAAAATCCAAATAAAACCAAAAATTTCATACAAGCTAAACTTTTATATTTATTTTCCTTTTTACTCATCATTTCAGCTTTTTTAGTCTATAAAAATATTTTAATTTAAACTTAATATATATGTAAAATTATATGATAAATAGTAAAATCTTGAAATTATATATATTTTGTATTGAAAACTATAATTTTCAAACTTTTATATTTATCTGTTCTTTCATAGATGGAATGTATTTTTAAATACCTATAATATAGTAATTTAAAGCATTTTAATTTTTGAATTAAAATAATTTATCCATAAAAAAATAAGTATAATTTTTTGAAAAATATTATAAGTTATTTTATGCAGTTATGAAAGACTAAAGATGTATATTTTTTATTTCAGATAAATTTTAGTTTATATTTTTGCTTAAATAAAATTGAAGTTAAAAATGTAGATTAGCTATTTTCTTGACTTTTAGGATAATCAAAAAACACAACTTCCCCGCTGTATTCTTTTATATCTTTAAATTCTTTTATATCAAATTGCATACATAAAATAGCAGAAGTTGGAAAGTTTTCTAAATCTATATGAGCTAAATACTCACAAAGTTCTTGTAATAAAGGATTGTGCATAATTAGCACTACCCTACTCTCTTTTAATTCTTTTATAAAATTTAATACATCCTCTAAATTACCATCATAAAAGCTTTTTTCTATCTTAATATCTTTTTCTTTTAAAGAAAAGCTTTTGCAAAGTTTTTGCGCTGTTTTTATACAACGCCTAGCAGGACTTGAGATAATGCTTTGAGCTTTAAATTCTAAATCTTTAATCCTATAAATCATAGTTTTTAGATCATCTTTTCCACTAGAACTAAGCTCTCGTTGCAAATCTTGATCATAATTTTCTTTTTGAGCCTTGGCATGACGGATAAAATAGATATATTTCATTTTATAACCTTAAATTTACCCAAAACATATCCGCATATAAAGCCAAAAATATGCGCATACCAAGCTATATTTACACCCATAAAAATAGGTACAAAACTCATTAGTAATATAGCTACGATAAGTCCTTTAGTGGCGGTTTTAT